>JBAVOF010000526.1:0-2469 GCA_049691835.1 Polyangiales bacterium | reverse complement strand
GGCATCGACTACCCACGCCGTCGTCGCAACCGAGCGGCTCCGTTTGGGCGCAGCTTTGGTTTCGAATCACTTCGATGAAGTCGCGCTCGTCGATGACCGTGGCGTCGTTGTCCACTCCCAGCACTTGAACAGTGTAGACCGAGTCCGTTTTCGCCAGCGCGATCGTGTTGCTGATTGCGGAATCGAGCCCCTCGCCGTTAGCGGAGGCGAGCTCGGTGACCCATTGGCCGTCAACCTTCGTCAGTGCATTCGTCGCGGTTGCGATCAGGCGCGCGTCGGCGTTCCCGGCGCTGCTCATGCTCATCGCGTCTCGCAGGGTCACGACGCTGGCAACGCGAATATGGCTACCGAGCAACGCGGCTTCGACATCGTTCCATAGAACGGGCGCGTTCGAAGTGAGCCAGGCAGGATTGGCCGGATCGCCATCGTGGACGATCGAGATGCTGAACGCTCCCTCTGGCATGTGCCCGGGATCGGCCGCCGGAATGATTCCATCGGCAACCAGGTAGTACTGCTGCGAAGCGATGGGGGTCCAGCCAATCGCTCCCCAGGCGCCGACACCGTTCATCCCACCATCGCAAGCGATCGCTGCAGGCGGGTCGAGCAACACGTTGTCGAAGACCGCCAGATTTGCACCGGGCCAGTGTGTGTTGTTGGCAAATGCGTTGAGCCCCGACACCGCAGAGTCGAAACGCAGGGCCAGGACCAGGTCCTTGCCGTCCATGTCGGCCCCTGGCGGATCGTCCGGAGGCACCGGAGGCGGGGGAGCACACCCTGGGGCGATGGCCGTGTTGACCTGGTCACTCAGCAGCGTGCTCATGCCCATCAGGGTCAGGGACTGAGCGGAGAGATCGCCCAGGTCGAGAGGTGCCGCGCCACTGTCGGCTCCAAACAGAGCCGGAAACATTTGGACCGGAGGGATGTCCATCACGGCCGCCCCGACCGTAGGTCCGAACGGAGGATCTGCGTACTGCGCGCCGCCTGGGCGCGGACCGTTGTAGACCTCGGCGTCGGTGATGTTCAAGACCACGTGCAACGCGTCTCGGCGGAAGCACGGGTAGCCGATGTCGGCGTCTTCGGCACCGTTGCAAGGACCACGATTGGGGACCATCTCGCCGAGACCCCGACCGCTCGCGACCGAATAGAGCGCTTGGGTAGCGGCCGAAGCGGTGGTTGCATTCGGCACGGTGTTGAGGCTGCTCACCGCAGTCTGAAGCAGGCTGTCGTCATCGCTGAGATCGACGATGTGATGGAACGGCGCCTGGCTGTGCGCGGCCGCGAGCGGAGGCAGCGGGTACTCCCGGTACAGCCCAAGGCCGAACTGGGCATCTGGGAAGGCCATTCGCACGTCGTCTACGATATTCAGGATCTCAGCTTGAAGAACCGTGATCTCCTCGGAAAGGGTCGGCGTGGCATCGATGAGGAAGTACACGTCGATCCGCGGGATCTCTGCGCGGGTAGCGACGATCGACCTGCGATCGACTTCGTTGGCCCCGCTCGGGTCGTAGAACAGCGTCTGATACACACCATCGTTGCTGGCATCGCCATCGCAACTGGTCCAGTCCGGCGTACCCAGACAATCGTCCGCATCGTCCGGTACCCCATCGTCATCGCTGTCGGGCAACGTGCTCACACGGTCGATGACGAGCGCGTTGGTTTCGTCGGAGTAGCGAAGACCCGCCGAGTTGTCGGCGTTCAAGTCGCTGGCGTTCGGATAGTCCACGCCACGCGAACAGTCCGGACGGCCGGGCAAACACTGCGCCGGTGGATCGATGATCGCGTTGGCGCTCTCGTTCGCATCGGGGCCCTCAGCACAGGCCGAGGCGAAGGCGAACGCTGCACAAAGCACCGAGAGTCGAACCGTCCGTGTGATCGAAATCATTGTGAAATTGCTTACATTAAGGGGGAGACGACATTACCGCATATTCCGAGGTTGCGTAAGACCTACCTCGCGACGCCCCCCAGGCACGTGGGCGGCCCGCCCGGCCGCGGCGATCCACAGACGCTCTGAGGTGCGCACTCGCTCGAATCTACACAGGAACCCCCGGGCAGCACACACTCGCTCCGGCCGTCACCCCAGAGGTCTCGGCATTCGAAGCCAGGAGCGCAGTCGCTCGCGAGGAGGCATAGGCCGAACTGCCCGCAGGTGGCGCCGGTACCCTGAACGCTTGACTGGCACACGGGCGTGGAAGGGTTAGGGCAATCGGTGTTGGCGCAGGAAACGGGATCGGGTGCGAGCGGCGTGAGTGAGGGCATACACTCGTTGGCACCGTCGCTGTCCACGTCACCGCACGGAACGCCGAGCGTGAGGCAGTCGAGGTCGTCCGCACAAGGGCGGCTGACGCGCCGGCAAAATCGCTGATCGGGGCTTGCGTAGAAGCAGACAAAGCCGTGCGGACAGTCCAAATCGCTCTCGCAGGGAGCTCGGCGGTCGACGCAGACGTCGCTTTCACACGCAAAGCCTGGGAC
>JBAVOF010000525.1:0-2251 GCA_049691835.1 Polyangiales bacterium | reverse complement strand
GTCCCAATACTCCGAGCGACCCGATGAACCGGATGGAAGGCTTCCGGTATCTGAGCCGGATCACGCGCGCCGCGTTGCAGACCTTCGTCGAGCACAACGATCCGCTCGCGCCCGTGCTGCAGCGTGTCGTGCACGAGACGGCGAAGATGGGTGCCGATCACCCCGACAACTACTATCAAAACGCCGCGATCAGTGGCGAGCACGAGTACCGGATCGCGGGACATCGTGGATCGGTCCACTACCTCGGGTTCTTCACCCAGAGGGGCAACTATGGGCAGGGTCGCGGAATGCCGCCGACTGGATACCTCGAAGCCTCATCGATGCAGATCGAGCCCGACGGGAGCTTCGAGATCACGCTCAGCACCGAAGAAAAGCCCGGGAATTGGCTCCCCATGGAGAAAGAAACGGGCACGTTGATCGTGCGACAAACGTTCTTGGATCGCGAAAATGAAACGATCGCGGATCTGCGAATTGAGCGCATCGGCGGTGACGGGAAGCCTTCGCCCTTCAACCCCGTGAAATGTGCGGAGGGCTTGACGAGCTCGGCAGGTCTCGTTGCCGGTGCGGCGATCATGTTTGCGAGCTGGGCCGAGGGTTTCAAGAAACACACGAACCGGCTCCCCCGTATGCCTCAAGAGGTCTCGAACCAAGCGGGCGGCGTACCCGACATCGCGTACTACCACAGCTACTGGAAGCTGGCGCCGGACGAAGCGCTCGTGATCGAGGCGACGCCGCCGGAGTGCGAGCACTGGAACTTCCAGCTCAACAACTATTGGATGGAGTCTCTCGATTATCGGTACTACCCGATTCATGTGAACAAGCACACCGCGAAGTATCGGTCCGACGGGTCGGTTCAAGTGGTGGTGGCCGCGCGGAACAAGGGCTTCGACAATTGGATTGACACGGTAGGGCACCAGGAGGGGACGATGTGTTGGCGCTGGGTGCGCGCAAACGAACATCCCGAGCCACAGACCCGTGTGGTGAAGCTCTCCGAGCTCTGAGCCATCGGATGCCCTTGCGCGAGATCACGAGCAACTTCGAGCGGCCGTACCGTCCGGCTGCGATTGCCGCCGCGAACCACATGGGGCGAATCCTCTCACGGCTCGGCATCGGTGGTAAGCCAATCACGGTGGAGGAGGTGCTTTCAGATTCGCGCCGCAAGGCGGGTCTGAGCGACTTTGGAGACGAAGGTTTTCTCGAGCCGCTGAGCGTTTTGGTCGACTCGATCAATCGTGAAGCACGGCTCAATCCGGTCGGGCATCTCATCATTCGCGGCCGGATCGTGGGTGTGTTGGCGAACAAACTGGTGGCGCAGGAGACGATCCAGCGGCATCCGGAGATCCTGGATATCGCAGTCGAGGCGCCGATCGTCGTTGCAGGCTTGGCGCGAACGGGGACCACCATGCTGCATCGCTTGATCGCGCAAGACCCCGCCGTTCGTTCGCTCGCCTCCTGGGAGGCGATCAATCCCGCGCCACCGAAGCGGAACCCCTGGCGAAAGAGTGACCCGCGATTTGCCCAAGCGGCGCTGGCGGCCAGGGGGCTGAAGTACATGTCCCCGGGCTTCTTTGCGATTCACCCGGCCGAGCCGGATGCGCCGGAGGAAGAGGTGATTCTGCTCGAGCAGGCGTTCCTCACGACCACGCCCGAGGCGATGATGAACGTGCCGACCTACTCCAAGTGGTTGGAAGTGCAGGATCACGTGCCGGCCTATCAAGCCCTGAAGCGGATGATGCAGTACCTGCAGTGGCAGCGGCCGGGCATCGGCAAAGACGTGCGCTGGGTGCTCAAGACGCCTCACCATCAGGAGTACTTCGATCCGCTTCTCGAGGTATTTCCGAACGCGACCATCGTTCACACTCATCGCGATCCTCTCAAGACGAGCCCCTCGCTCTTCAGCATGCTCACGCATTTGCAGATGATTTTCAGCGACGAGGTCGACCCGAACCGCGTTGCGAGCCATTGGCTCCATCGAATCGAGAATATGGCACGCCGCACCATGGCCACCCGGGAGAGAGTCAACGACGAGGGGTTCGTCGACGTCTCATATTACGACCTGGTCGAGGACCCCATCCCGCAAGTTCGTAGGATCTACGATGCGGCCGGGATCGAGCTCAGACCCCAGGCACTGGAAGCGATGGAGGCGTCGCGAAGGGTCAACAAGCAGCACAAGTACGGACAGCACAAGTATTCTCTGGCAGACTTCGGCATGACCCGGGAGGACGTCGAGTGCCGCATCGCCGCATATCGC
>JBAVOF010000524.1:0-3265 GCA_049691835.1 Polyangiales bacterium | reverse complement strand
CCAATCGGCCGCCTCCCGAACCACTTCGGACGGATGGTTGTCGCGAGCTTCCTCGAGCACCCGGAGGTGGATCGCATTACCGTGATTCCCCAATACCAGCGCGGCATTGCGGGCCAAACCTTCGTGTCGGGCGCGTTTCAAAGGGGAGCCCTCGGCCCAGCGCCCGAACGCCTCCTCGCTCATCTGAAGAAAGCCAGAGGTCTCCACTTCGGTCCAGCGTTGTCCTGGCTCGAATGCGTCAAGCACGTCGGTCCCGGCGCCCGAGGCTTGGTTGTACGGACAGACGTCCTGGCATACGTCGCAGCCGAACATCCAGGGGCCGAGCGACCGCCGCTGCTCGACGGGGATTGCGCCGCGGTGCTCGATGGTCAGATACGAGATGCACTTCCGTGCATCCAGGCGACGCGGCCCCGCAAACGCCTCGGTGGGACAGGCGTCGAGACACAGGGTGCAGCTGCCGCAGCGACGGCGCATCGGCTTGTCCGGCCTCAACGGTGCAGTGGTGACCACCGAAGCAAGAAAGGCATGCGAGCCGATCCCGGGAATGATCAAGCAGCAGTTCTTTCCGACGAACCCAATTCCCGCCCGCTCGGCCCAGGCGCGCTCGAAAAGCGGCTTGGAGTCGACCGCCACGCGCGCGAGGTACCCGGCCTCCTGCAACACGCGGGCAACCCTGCGGCTCTTCTTGGTCAGCACCGTGTGGTAGTCGCGCCCCACCGCGTACTTCGCAATCCGCGCGGGGGCCGGACCCGGATACCCGTTTCGCCTGGCGTACGGTGCCGCCATCACGATCACGCTCCTGGCGCCCGGCAGCATGTTCGGATCGCGCGGGTCCTTTCTCACCGACGCGGTCCGCGCCATCCACGCCATCTGCCCGTGGTACCCAGCGGCGAGCCAGGCATCGAGGTGCTTTGCCTCCTCGGGTAAGGCACCCGCCTCCGCAACGCCGCTACGCGCAAAGCCCTCGGTCTCGGCCCGCGCTTTGACCCGAGCGGTCAGCTCCTCGTCGTGGGTCATCCCAGGCCGGAACCGGAACCCACGCGCGACGCGTCTGGCGCTTCCTCTTCCTGCTTCGTGGGCTGCGCGGGCGGAGATTTCTTCGGAGGCTCCTTCGGCTGGTCGTCCCCACCGTCATCTGAGCCTTCGTCGTTGCCCATCTTCCAGGTCGGTCGTGCATCGGCCGGAACGACGGTATCCCAATCGGGCGCATCGGTCAGACTGTCTTTTCGACCTGGTGTGCCGCGCGGGTCCCGGAGTAAGTAAGGCTCCGCGTTGAACGTGCCGCACTGACGCTGGTTGCGAAAGAAGCCCCAGTGGATGTACACGCGCCCGTCCCCGCTGAGGATCGCATCGGGCGGCTCCGGATATGGCTGCCCTCGAAGGACCGAGTTGAAAGCGCCAAAGTCGAACGGCAACAGACCACTCGACCGAACCACGCCAATGCGATGCACGGAGCCGTCGCGGTTGAGCACGATTTCGAGCTTGGTCATCAGCGTGTCGTCTTGATAGGGGCCACCGATCGGCAGAGTGCGTAGAAACCTGTCAGCGAATTCTTGGTGAATCCGCCTGTGCACGGCTGCAATGTAGGTCGCGAAGGGAGATGCCGCGGCGTTGAGCGCGGTGGTCGCCCCGGGCTTCACACCGGGCGCATAGTTCTCGATTGCTGCTCGGAACTCGTTCCAGGTCTTCTCACGCGAGATGCCACGCTGCGACGACTTGCGTTCCGCGAGGTATGCTCGCCGATCCTGCTCGAGCTGGTCTGAACCGACGGCCCCTTCGAACTGCGACCAAGCCATCTGGCCACCGGGACCCTTCCCCTTCGCGCGTTCGCCCCCGCCTTGTCCCGCACTGCTGGGTCTCCGGATACTGAACGTACCCGCGGCGTCGGTGATGGTGATGGTGTCGTCAGCGCGCTCGCCTGCTCGATCGCCCGAAGTGTCCGCTCGCTTGCCGTCTGGCGCCGCCCGGGAGACGCGTTCGACCTTCATGGGGTCGGCGTTGATCGCTTTGTCAGGGCGTTTGCGGTCGGCCTCTTCTTCGGTGACCTTGCGCGCGTCGCTGCCTTCCTTGTTGCGAGCCTCGGCGATTTCCTGCTCGCGGGCATTACCCTCTTCTTCGAGCGTGTCCGACGGCTTCTGCTGCGGGCCGGGCGACGGGAGCTTGTCGTCACGAATCATGTTCCGTATTCGCGCGACGGTCTCTTCTTCCACACGATTGTTCTCCTCTGCGACAAACTGTGGATTTTCCGGGGGCTGAACGTTGGGGTTGATGCTGTGTTGCTGCACGGCCTGCGGCGAGTCGAAGCGGGGCTGCTGGGGCTTCTGTGATTGCTCGGCCTGCTGCTGCGGCTGCTGCTGTGCTTGTTCTTGGACGACCTGCGCGACCCGCTCGCGCTTTGCCTCTTCGCGCGCGCGAGGGGCCTTGCGGGCGCGCTCGGACTTCGTGCTGTCGGGGACCTCGAAATCGACCTCGACGGGATCGAACTTCCGGGCCTTCCGCGCCTCCTCGGATTCCGCTCGAAGCCGATCTGCCAGGTCGCCGAGCACCTCGTAGACCGGCAAATGCACCATCAACGACGCGATCAGCGCGAGCCCGAAAGCAATGACGACTGGTTCTCGATAACGACGACGCACGGAAGCTCTCCGGGGAATCAGATACACTTCCCCTTATTAGGGTTGCACCGGCGCCCCTGTGGAGCAATGAGCCGACAAACGGTCAGCGGCCGCGGGCGGTCGGAACGCCCCGGGCCCCGCCAAGACCACCATAAGATGGCCTGCTGAAGCCTCCTCCGGATCCGAAGCTGGGCCGGGCGGATCCGGCCCCTCGCGAGGCCCCGAAACCCGGGCTGGCGCCACCGAAGCTACGAGTTCGAGCGGGGCCCGAACGGCCGCCTATCGCGGCGCTCGGGCGGGACGCACCAGCCGAGCCCGAAGACGACGCTCGACCCACCGTGCTGGCGCGGGCTGCGTTGCCGCGGGGTTGGGGTATCGCTGCCGTGCCCGTGGGCGATCGGTAAACCGTGCCCGCACGCGCGGCGGATGAATGCGAACGCGCGACGGTGCTGATCGGAGCCGCGCTCGGGGAGGTTCGCGTCACCGGCCCTGTTCGCGTCGTCGGGGTCCGGGTCACCACCGGGGTCGACGCGGAAGGAGCTCGAGTAACAGTCGACGTAAGCGGCGGCGGTGTGCGGGTCACGCTCGAGGTCCGTGTCGGAGCGGCACGGTTGACGACCGGAGCGCGCGTCGTCGGCGCTCGAACCACGGTG
>JBAVOF010000523.1:0-6022 GCA_049691835.1 Polyangiales bacterium | reverse complement strand
GACACAGCGTCGCGCCGGTGTCGGTCAAGCGACCGGCGAGCCATGACGGGTCGAGTCCCTGCGCGAGCATGGCGTAGAAGGCAAGCACCGGGCCGCGGCGTTCGCTTCGATTGAGGACGAGTTGATGACCGTCGGCGTCAAAGGCTTTGAAGACGCCGTTTTTTTCGATTCGGTACGGGGCGATGAGAACGAAAGGCTCGGACAACGAGGGATGCTCCTGCATCGAGCGCCGGTATCGTTCGGTCAGCTCACCGAAGCGCCGACTCGCGACCCGTTGGAGCAACTCCCAACTCTCGCCGGGAACATCCGGTTGAACCTCGTATTGCAAAACCCGAATCCGCTCCGGGATGGGTCCGGCCTCGACTTCGGCAAGGCCGATACGGAGCTGCCGTGGGCACGGGCCAAGTGACGCGCTTGCGTTTCGCGGGCGATCCTCGCGATAGATCCCGCCCGACCGAACGTCGACTAGATATCGTCGTTCGACGCTGGCGCGCTCTGTTCCCGACAACCACTCGCGCCCCAGTTCGATCATCGTCCGGTCGTAGAGAAGCGCAGTTTTCGGCGTCGCTCCCGGCCGCGAGCCAAGCCACGCCTGAACGAGCGCATCGAAGCCCGAGGTCGCAATCCCCGATCGCAGTACGTCGGAAAGCCGTGACGCACCGTCGAGGAGGCGCGCGACATGCTGGACGTCTCCACTTAGAATTCCCTGCTGCAAGCGGCCGATGAAACGGCCGAGCCCGAGCGGGGTCGGCTGGGGCGCGACGCCGATGACACGCTGGAGCGCAGCATCCACCGATGGCGCGTGTTGCGCCTTGTCGACCCCGACCCGCGTGACCGCGGTCAACAGATCGTCCAGCGCCTCGGCGAGGTCGCTCGGGAGGCTGTGACCAGCGGATCGAGGGTTGAGCGAGGCGACCGCTCCTGGGGGACCCGAATCCTCCCGTTGCTCGATGCCGGCAATGAACCGCAAGGCCGCCATGGCGTGCGGCCCGTCGTTTCGGCCGTCGCTGGACACGCACTGAAGCTCGTCGTCGCGGAGACCGACCGTGACCAGCTCGGCGCGGCCCTCCACCTCGATGTCCAAGGTCAGCCGCCGGACGGCCCCCTCGCCCGTCATCGCTCCGAGCGCACGCAAATGCCGAGCCGCGGCTTCACGCAGCCGAGTGGACATCATCCCGCTCCTCTCGCCTCAGCACGTCATGCTTTCGCTTGAGCTCGAAGCGTACCGTGCCCGGGGCGCGCCGGAGGTCCAAGGTCAAGACTTCTCCCACCAGACCCCGGGCCACATCATCGCGCCCTTCCCGCTCGACTTGCTCTGCGCGATGCAAGAACGTCTTGGCCATCGCTCGCACGAGGATCGGGTTGCGCTCGATGCGCGGACGGTCGACCTCGATCGCCCGCCGAAATGCGGGCAGCGCCAACGCATACTGCTCACTGCGCGCGAACGCCATCCCGATGCCGATCAGCGGAACCGCCCAGCCGCATCGACGGGTTGCTGCGGATTCGAAGCGCGCGACCGCCCAGGTCGTTCGCCCGAGTAGGAGCCAGAGCCGGCCCATGAAATAGTCGTGCCAGCCCAGTACGATGGCCGGCAGACTGTCCCGAGCGCCCTTGCGTACGGCGGGCTTGTTTCCGACTTCGGACCAATCGATCGTCACAGCCTCCTCGCCGCGCAGCTCCATCCGCGCGGCAATCGCGGACAGCGCATCCTCGATCGCAGCGCGGAGGGCGGGAACGGCAGTCGCGTTGTGTTGCTGGGTCAGCCTGTCGAGCACGCGCCCGTCGCCGATGCGGCCTGCCGTGCGCACCGCTTGGGTCGCGATCGCGACATCTCCGTGGTCCAGGAACTTGGCGATGAGATCGGTGTGCTCTGGCGAACCGAGGCTTTCCATGGCTTCTAGTGCCTGGAGCGCGAGCCGCCCATCCTCTAGGGCGCTTCGGACCTCGGCAAGCCCGCGGCAATCGCCGTGCATCCCGAGCGCACCCGCGAGCGCAATCCGTTCCTCGTTGACGAAGCTTCGTTCGAAGCGATCAGCGAGGGCGGGATGGACCCGAGCGTCATCGATGCCTCCCAGAACGCGTGCGGAGCGGGCCACGAGCTCTCCGCGCTCGGCCTCCACCACTGCGGTCAACGCCGGCACCAGACGCGGATCGGTGGCATAGCGCAGCGAGGCGATGAGCCCGATGCGAGACTCCAAAGGCACGCATCCATCGGTTCCCTCGATGATCGCAGCGATGTGATGCACGACCAAGTCTGGGAGCTCGGACATGCGCATGAGCAAAAGAGCGCGCTGGTCGCCAGGTAGAATGTGGATCGGCTCGACGTTCGACTGTCCATCCCAGAAGGCCGTGATGGCGTCGGTGGTGCGTTGGGCGAGCCGTTTCCACTGCTCGTGCTCGGTTCGCGCCTCGCGGCCCAGCGTGCCCGGGAGCTCGGCACGAATCTGACCCAGCTCGTGGCCGAGCTCGACATCGCGGAGCTCGGTGATGGTTTGAATGGCGGTGCGCACGGCGTCCGTATGGAGCAGACGGCGGTCCTGTAGTTGATCGCGAAGCCGGCTGAGTGCAGCACGGCGTTGTCTGCGCGACCCTGCGCGAAGGACGGCGAGGATCGTGGCGATGTCAGCGATTCGCTCGATGGAAAGCCCCTCGGTTCCGCTGGCATTGAGGCGTCCGAGAAACGAAGGATCCGCAACGACTTCAGTGGGCGGCCGCACCGAGGGATGGCGCGCCGCCTCGGGATCGATGGTCTGCGTGCCGATTCGCTCAATCTCGCGTGCTGCGATGAGGCGCACCATCGCGCGAGCCACCTCGAGATCATCCGCGTCCGGGGTGCACCCGAGCTCGCGGCGTGGGTCCGCATGGTCATGGCTGGTGATGCCTTCACGCAGGCAGCGCTCGAGCGTCTCCAAGTCGATTTCCGGGTTGTGTCCCACGTTACCCTTCTCAGGATAGTCGCCCGAGGAGCCGACCCCCAATCTTGCCGATAAATCAAGGGAATTCTGGCATGACCGCAGCTCGCTCACCGGCGCAGACCAGTGGACAGACGCTGGCGCTGGCGCTGGCTCAGCCGCTCGTACACAATCGTTCCACATGAAGGCGTTTGCCCGAGTCGCGTTCTGTGCCGCAATGGTGCTGAGTCTGGCCCTGTCGGTGCTTTGTCTCGATCCCCCCGAGGCTGGAGCGCGAAGCTGTTACACCATCTACGCAAAAGCCGACAAGATGGGTTCTCGCTATCGGCACACCGTCTACGTCGAGAACGACTGCGACTACTGGGTGCGCTGCACCGTCTGGACGGATGCCAATCCCCAGCCGCCCAAGATGTTCAGGGTGGGACCAGGGATGACGGAGCACGCCGAGACGAGCGCGGATTCTCCGTACGACGACCCGAAAGCTTTCGGGACCTGTCGCGACGAGTAGGCACCTGGGCGTCTCCGGCTGAGCTGCGTCATCGGCTCCGTCGCGGCGCTTCCCGGTTCAGAAGCCTGAGCACCTCTTGCAGGTCTTCCCAGACCGGCTTCTTGAACTGCGGGCTTCGGAGCAGAAACGCCGGGTGGTACGTGGGCATCACAGGGATACCCCTCCATTGGCCCCAGATTCCGCGCCACTTCCCCGCTGGGGGCACACAGCTGAGGTTTTCCGCCGCGCAACGGCCGAGTGCCACGATGGCCTTGGGCCGCACCAGCTCCAGTTGTGGGACGAGAAATTGCGCGCAGGCAGCGGCTTCAGTCGGGAGCGGTGTGCGGTTTTCCGGCGGGCGGCACTTCACCACGTTGCAGATATACACACCGTCGCGCTCGTAACCCATGGCCGCGATCATGCGGTCGAGCAGTTGCCCGGCTCGCCCGACGAAGGGGAGCCCTTGCTGGTCTTCATGCTGGCCCGGTCCTTCGCCTACGAAGACCAGATCGGTATCGGGCGTCCCCCGTGCGAACACGCTCTTGGTTCGTCCGCGGTGCAGCTCGCAATCCATGCACTGCGCCGCCCGATCGGCCAGCACTTGCAGGCGGCTGTGCGTATCCTGATCGCCGCCTTCCGTGAGGGAGCTCCCGGTTGCGTCGGCACCCCCCGGCACGGCTTGAACGATCGGAAATCCGGTGCCACCGAGGCTCTGCTCCCAGAGCAGGAGCTCGCGGGCGCTCGAGATGACCGCTCGAAGCTCGTTTTCAGGGTCGCCGGACATGCTCGAGCGAGTATAGGCCGGTTTCGTTGACTTGGCCGTTGCCGGGTCGCTACTCTCGTAATCCAGGGGATTCGGAGGGGGAATGTCACGGGCTCGCGTCTTGGCCATCGGAGACACGCATGTGGGGATGAAGCGCACCCACAACGAGGACAGCTTCATGTTGGCCGACGAGGATAACCTCTACGTGGTGGCGGACGGGATGGGCGGACACGCCTCCGGCGACGTGGCAAGCGGCATGGCCATCGATACCCTTCGCGATTTCTTTCGAGCCACCAGTGCAGACCCCGAAGCGACCTGGCCGTACAAGATGGACAAGGCCCGGGGCTACGAGGAGAACCGTCTGATCACGGGCATCAAGCTGGCCAACCTGCGAATCTACGAAGCCGCTCAAAAGGATCCTCACATGCATAGCATGGGGACCACAGTGGTCGGGATCCTGGTCGTGGAGGACGGAGTCCTCATCGCTCACGTTGGCGATAGCCGTGTCTATCGCATTCGCGACGGGAAGATGGCGCAGCTGACCAGCGATCACTCTCTGCTCAACGACTACATCAAGATGAAGCGGCTCTCGGACGAGGAGATCGAGAACTTTCCTCTCAAGAACGTGATCGTGCGGGCGCTCGGGATGAAGTCCACGGTCAAGGTCGACACCGTGCTCGACCGTCCGGAGATCGGCGACATCTACGTGCTCTGCAGCGACGGCCTGTGCGGCCCCGTCTCCGACCAGGAGATTCAGCGGATCGTCGGCTCCCACCAAGACCTTCAGACGGCCGCCAACAAGTTGATCGATAGCGCCAACGAAGCGGGCGGGCCGGACAACATCACCGTGGTCCTCGCCAAGGTGATGGGGCTCAGTTGAATCGGCCGATCGGGATCACAGATAGGATCCAGTAAATCGCAATGTATTGTGTTCTCGGGTGTTGCGTGTCTGACCCCGATCATTGCGACGAGTGTGGGAGAATTTGTGGGAGTTCCGGGCGGTGCGATCACGGTCGGTGGACAGCATTGATCCGCATTCCACACGGCCGAGTTGAGCGACGAGAATCTCACGGCAGGATTGTTCTCAGGCGGGGCGCCGCAGCGTTCATTAGCGGCGTCAATCGCTCTGCGGTATATGCGGGTGACAGACCCGTTGGCGCTCGCGTCGGTTCTTCACTAACTTCCCGATCGAGTAGAGGAAGGTCCCGAGCCCGGCGGCCATCGTGATGGACCCGCCCGCAATGAGCCCACGGTCCCTCCTCGTTTTCTGGTGTGTGTCGAAGGGGTCAACGCTCCCGGCCCCCACCATGAACATTCCGGCGACAATCGCACCAGGGCCAACCACTGCGCCCACCGCGGGCCCGGCCATGTACCGAGGCGTGCACTTTCGGGGGACAGGAGGCGCGTGCGTTTCAACGTACTGAACCGTGCCGCTCCCAACGACGCCAAGCACCGGGTCGTCGGAGTGGTCGGTGACGAGAGCAAGACATGACTCGGGTAGCCCGTCGGCATTGGCGGTAGAGTGGAAGATGGATAGCGGCGCGAGGACGAGCAGCCCGAAAAGCGTAACGCGATGAAGTCGGTCCATGCCGTGAATCGCAGCAAGACACGTGCCAGGTGGTTTCACCCGGAACTCGAACTCTTTCGGATACGCGACAATTCGGGTGTGGACCGAAGCGTGCGGCTTGGGCCACAGTGGCTGTGGTCTCCCGAATACGTTCGATCGAGACTAGGCCAAACGATTTCAGTGCGCCGCAAACCCGTTTGCCACGCACATCTTGCGCTCGGGACGGCGCGGATCGCGTCATCCGCTGACATTGGCGCCGATACGGGGCCGGCACTGACACCGACCGACAAGAA
>JBAVOF010000522.1:0-10076 GCA_049691835.1 Polyangiales bacterium | reverse complement strand
GTACCGACCCGTCGTGGCCTGAAGCGACGGGTCGACCGCGAGGTACACGAGCGACTCCGCGCCCTGCGCCGGCGTCAGTAGCGTTGGCCGCATCAGGAAGAAGGCAAGGCGCGCCAACCACCCCGCGTCGTCTCGGAGATCGCTGATAACCACGCCGGGGTCGATCGAGTTCACCGTGATGCCATCATTGGCCAGCCGCAGCGCGAGCTCGCGCGCCGCGATCACGACCCTGGCGTCGAGCGCGGCCAAAGCGTCCCCGGTCGCCCGTCCAATTCCGGACGAGCCGCCCGTGATGAGAACCGTCTTGCCGGCAATGCGGCACATGCAGCCGGAGGCTATCACGGGGGGCACCCGAATCATGCTCCATCAGGAGCAAACCCGGGCACCTGGCCGATCCCTACCGGGCTGGGGCAAAGCCCCGCGGACGATACGCAGTATCGTCGTTACGGGGTGACGATGTTGAACGTGCCGCCGGGCTTGTCGAAGAGACGAAAGAAGCTCACCAAGTCGAGCTTGCTCCCCTCGATCGTCAGCTCATCGGACAAGAGCGTGTCCTTGAGGCCCGCTCTGCCGGTGAGCATGCGCAAGTACAGGTCATGGGTGACCTTCATCGTGACGTTGGCGTCCGGACGCGGGTCGCGCTCGTAATGACGCAAGACCGAGTTTTTCAGCTCGAGCACGTGGGTTTCATCGAGGTCGGTGAAAACCAAGTTCACGATCATTTCCTTGCCCTCCGCCTTGGCGGCGTTCAGTCTGGCCGCCATCGCATCGAGGAAGCGTTCGATGGGCGCGTGCTTGAGCATGCCCATTGCTGACGCCAAGTCGACACCTTTGTCGGGACCCCCATGTCGCAACTCGAATGCTCCGGTCAGGTAGATGTCGCGCCAGGGGCCCGATTCGGCCTGGTAACCGAGCTGATCGTACGCTCGCGCCAGCAGTTCGCGAGCATCCTCGTTTGCAGGGTCTGCGAATACGAGATGGTTCACCAGCTCCGCGACCCATCGATACTCGCCTGCATCGTATGCGGCCTGTGCCTGCTCGAGCAGCTTGGCGGCCCCTCCTGCAAGCGCCACGTACTTCACACCTGCCTCGACCGGGGGCAGCGGATCGAGGTTGGCAGGGTTTCCGTCATACCAACCGAAGTAGCGTTGATATACCGCCTTTGCGTTGTGCTTCACCGTTCCGTAGTAGCCGCGAGTGGCAAAAGACGTTCGCAGGGATTCGGGCATTTCGAGCTGTTCGGCGATCTCCCGTGGGGTGTAACCCTCCAGCGCGAGGCGCAACGTCTGGTCGTTGATGTACTTGTACATGTCGCGCTGCCGCTCCAGGAATTCGATGATTCGCTCGTTGCCCCAGATCGGCCAATGGTGACTGCCGAAGTAGACCTCTGCCTCGCCAAACAACTCGATGATCTCGTCGATGTAGCCGCTCCACTTGATGGCGTCACGGACTTTGGCCCCTCGCAGCGTGTAGAGGTTGTGCATGTTGTGCGATACGACTTCCGCTCCGCAGAGCGTTTTCAGATCCGGGAGATAGAACGTCAGCTCTGCGGGGGCCTCTGACCCCGGCGCGTTTTGGAATATGAGCTTCACGCCATCGATCGTCAGCTCTGTCCCGGTCTTCGTGATTGTTTCTGTCGGCTCGAGGATACCGATGGTGCCGATTGCGGGCCCTTTGCCGAGTCCGGAATCGACGTGTCCTCGTTCGCCACGCGGCAATCGCGGCCCGTACATGAAGAGCGAGCGTCGCCCCATCGTCACGCCCGCAATGATGTTTTCGCTCGTCGCCTCGTCGATGAAGTACTCGGGGGCGACAATCGGGATCTTCCCGCTCTCGATCTCCTCTGGGGAAAGGATTCCCAGCACGCCGCCGAAATGATCGACATGGCTGTGCGTGAAAATGATTCCGGTCACGGGCTTGTTGCCCAGGTGTTCCCGCGCGAAGGCCAGCGCAGCCCGCGCCGTTTCCATGGCGGTGAGTGGGTCTACGACGATCCAGCCGCTCGCGCCGTCGATCAAGGTCATGTTGGCGAGGTCATAGCCACGCAGCTGGTGCACACCCTTGGTCACCTCGAACAAGCCATGGATGTTGTTTAGCTTTGCTTGTCGCCAGAGACTCGGATTCACGCTGGACGGCGCCTCGCCATCGACGAAGCGATACGAGGGCATGTCCCAAATTGCGTCGCCGTCGGCGCTGATGACCCGAAGATCCGGGTTGCTCGCGATCAATCCGCGTTTCGCATCTTCGAAATCCTGGGGATCATCGAGCGCTAGTCGCTCTCTGACCGCGGCGTTGCGTGCGATCGTCTCCGCGGACGGCGCGGTGTTGCCAGCTACGTCGGGCGGAAGGCCAGCTCCGGCGAACGTTGGAGGTTCCTTCTTTGGGGCGCACCCACTCAGGGCCAAAACCAGAACTGTCGCGGCAAAGCTGAGCTGTCGCATGGCTCGTTCCTCCGATCAGGTGCGAGTCTATACGACGCCGGGTCCTCTCGGGGAGGCCGTCCCGCAAGATCGCCTCGACGTGGCAGCCTCCAGGTCAGCCTGGTCCGAGCGGACGCGGCAAGACGGGGGCAGGGTGGTCAGCGGGCGCCTGCCCCCGGAATCTGATAGATACCGCCGTTCATGGGTGTCTACGAACGTCATATCCTTCCCAGGGTCATCGGCCTGGCGTGCTCGTCAAAACCCAACATGAAGCAGCGCGAGAAGGTCATTCCGCTTGCGCAGGGCGACGTGCTCGAGGTCGGCATGGGCACTGGTCTAAACCTTCCGTACTACGACGCCAGCAAAGTGCGAAAGGTCTGGGGCCTCGAGCCTTCGGAAGGAATGCGGCAGCTTGCGCAAAAAAGCATCGGCGACGCGAAGGTCGCCGTCGAGATGATCGACCTGCCGGGCGAGGAGATTCCGCTCGACGACGACAGCGTGGATACCGTGGTCGTGACGTACACCCTGTGCACGATTGCCGACGCACCACGCGCGCTTCGAGGAATGCGCCGCGTGCTTCGCCCCGGCGGAAGGCTCCTATTCTGCGAGCACGGTATCGCTCCGGACCACGGTGTGCGCCGTTGGCAAGAGCGCATCAACCCAACCTGGCGCAGGTTTGCAGGCGGCTGCGAAATCAACCGGGACATCCCTGAGCTCCTCGAATCGTCCGGGTTCCGCATCCTGGTCGATGAGCGAATGTATATTCCCGGGTTCAAGCTCCTCTCGTACAATTACTGGGGCAGCGCCGTAACGGACTGAGCGCGCACCAATCCGTTCCCAGCGTGTGACCCATCAGCTATGCTGATCGGTGGTGGGCAAGGGAATCTCATTGCTGTGCCTGGTCGGGGGAGCGGCGCTCTGCGCCGATGCGCTTGGTTTCTTCCAACCGGACTACCCCCTGTTCGAAGCGCCGCGTTGGCAGGTCTGCACCGCCGGTGCGCTCTTGGGCCTGCTCGGCTTCATGCTGATGGCACGCGACCATCGAGCAAGCGACGCATTTGCGTCCATCCTTCTGCTGGCCGTTGCAGTCGGCGCCGGCTGGATCACTTTCTACGCCCCGCCACGGACACTCGAGCGCGCGCTTCCGTTCATTCCTGCCCCGGTTCACCAAGCGATGGGGCGCCTGCTCTTCGCCTTCGGGGTAGTCATTTGTGTTGGCGCGGCTGTTTGGGCCGTGCGTCGCTTGTTTCGCTAGGCGTAGCAGTGCAGGGTGCAATGAAGCGCGACCGAAGTCACAACGGCGGAGGCGGGGGAGTGACGAGCAGGTTTCCGGTTCGTGCACGCCGGGAGGACCATCGAGATGAGAGCAGTTGGAGTATTCGCACTGCTGTTCGCGCTAACCAGCCCGGCGTCGGCCGGCCCGGCCAATTCGACGATTGGCGGCAAGCGTTTGACGAACGACAACGTCCACAATGTGGGGGTTGGCTATCCCAGCTTGTTTTACGAATGGTGGAACAAGGGCCCGCGACGGCTCGATTGGGCATTGAAGGGCGCACTGGTGTATGGGGACTGGCCCGTTGCTTATTCAGACGGCCGCTTCATTCGGATCGGACTCGGGCTCAGCGCGCCTCTTCGCTGGCACCTGTCCACGAAGAGACGCACCAAGGCGACCAATGACGTCAGTTTCCGGCTCACTCCGGGCATCTTGCTTGCGGGCAATCGGGACGACGCGTTTACGTTCGGTCTCAAGGCCGAGGTGGCGGCCCCCGTGTCACTCGACGTCCACGAGCGGGTCAGCGTGATCACGGGCGGCGCGATCCCCTTCACCGTCTACATCAACAACCGTGACATTGGCGCGCGTGGCTTCATTCCACTGCTCTTTCGGATGGGCGTGGAGATCAAGGCGGCCAACCAGGTCTCGCCTTTTTTCCTCTTCGAGCTCGGGCCCGGCATCGGGGTCGGATCTGGGGTCGCTGACGTGTCGTTCGCCTGGCGACTCTGGGTCGGCACTTCCTTTTGGAGCGTCATGGGCAAATAGCCCGAGATTATCTACTCGCAGACGATGACTACGTCTTCGCCCTGCTGCTCGAATGGAGCCTGAAGAGGGTTGGGTCTCGGGTCTCCGTCGAGTAACAGCCCGCAATTGTCGCACAGGACGTTGGTCCAGTTTTCGTCGCGGCCGTTGGGGCCGCTCGCGAGCATCGCGCCGACCCAATCGACGATGGTGGGGACACCTCCGGTGGTGTCGCCGTACACCTTGTTGTTGCCCCACATCGTGTGGCGCGAGCCAGTACCGAAGTAATACCGGTAGTTCGATGGAACAGCAGAGAAGGTCGACATCGACTGAGCAAGTGCGGCGTCGCCGAACGCACAGCTAGCGTCCCACCAACTGAGCGCACCAAGCGGGCTGCCCAGCAACATGACATTGTAGAAGCCAGTCTGTCCGCCGCTCCCGCCGTCGAACATCGTCGCGTAGTGTGCCCAATTGGTGTCTGGAAATTCGGTGGCGACCGCCTCGGTGTACGCGGGCATGCCGTCACCAGTGGTGATCGCCTCGAGCACGCCGGGGATGTCCGGCAGGTTGGCGACGAAGTTCCAGTTGGCGAACTCGTTCTGCAAGAAGTCGGTCGTGATCACGCCATTGCCGGCGTCTGCGAGCACGTGCATCTGCGATGCGGGCCAGACTTCGTGAAGCAGAGGCGCATTGAACCAAGCGCCGTATGCCCCGGCGCTCGAGCCCGTCACGAAGACCGTTTCCGGGTTGAGGAAGTGCTCGCGCGCCCATTTTTCGGCCACCTTGGAATTGTGATAGCCCTTGTGCTCAACCGTGACACCGCCGTAATCCTGTGTTGCGTCGCCGAAATGGATGTCGCACGTGCAATACGTGACGAACACGATGTTCCAGTCCCGAAACGGGTTGTTCTCATTGCTCAGGTCGGCGAACCCGGCCGAGAAACTGTTTGGATCGTCGCTTGCAGCCGAAGTCTTGCAGATCGCGCCGGTTAGCGGGGTACCGCCGCACGTCAAATTGTCCCAGCATGCGCCGCCGCCCTGGTAGTACATGAGCAACTTGTTCACACTGCCGCGCTTCGCGAAATAGCGGTACTCCGACCCCTGCATGCACTGTGGCGTGTATGTTCTTCCGAGGTAATCGGTCTCTGTGGGGATGAGCGTCGTGTATTGCTGGTCGTCCAGGGACGGCGCTATGATTGTATTTCGTACGAGCTCATCGGTCAGGGCCTGAACGTCGTCGCGGACGTCTTCTTCGGACGCGCTGGTGGGGCAGCTTTCGGACGTGGCATCGGCCCAGGCGGTCGAGAAGGCGTCAAGGGCGGCGCTCTTCGCCGCCTCGAGGGTCGAGCCGTCCGGGTCCGCGTAAAGATCGCCGACGTGCGCGCCATCTGCACTGAGCACTGCTTCGCAGGCATCGCCCGCCGCAGCGAGCACCTCAGCGCCACATGCAGCCTGGTCGGTCTGCCCCAAGTCGAGACCGTTGTTCACGGAGCTGACGACAGACGTGATCCAGGTCTCGATCCCGGAGGCCGCATCGGTCGACGTCAATGCAAGGTCCGCGCAGTCTGCGCCGGCGTCTGCGGCGTCGGATTCAGCCGCGTCCCACGAATCGCCAAGCGCGCTCCGAGCCGCTTCTACCGCGGCGTCCCGTGCGCCGCCGTCCTGATCGCTCTCCCAAGCAGACCAAGCGTCGAACATGCTCTTGCAGAAGGTGCTCGAAGCCACCTGTTTCGCGCCGACACAGACGTTGGCCGCATAGGACTCCGGAGTCGCGTCACCCCCGGATCCGCCGGTGCCGCCAGATCCACCAGATCCACCGGATCCACCAGTGCCACCTGCTCCGCCAGTGCCACCGTCACCCCCGGATCCGCCGCTGCCGCCGGACCCGCCCGTTCCACCGCCCGATTCGGTGTCGCTACAACCTCCGCTCATTGCGAGCGGAATCGTCAGCAGTGCAATCAGAGCCAAATCCTTGAGCCGCATGTCGACCTCCGTACCCAACGTTGTCGTACGAACGGCCGCGACTAGTCAAGCCCGGATCCCGGCGCCCAAATCCGCGCGGGCGAACGCGGCTGGCGTCACCGCGCAGATTCGCTGACGCACCGCCGGCGTCGGGTACTCGTCGGTGAGGTGCTCGTACGCAACGATGACCAGTCGCGGTGCAAAGGCGTTCAGCAACTCCCCTGCATCGAGCAGAAACGCCGGGTTTCGCGGCCTACCGAGTCTCTGCTGACCTGCGCCGAAGGTCTCGTAGATCAGAACTCCGTCGCCGGCGAGCGACTCCACCAGATGTGGTAAGAGGGGGCGGTGTAAGTAGTTGGTCACCACAATCCCCTCGAAGCGACGTTCGTGGAAAGGCCAGTCGCCGGTCTCCAAGTCTGCTTCGATGATTTCGACGTCTTTCGTGTTCCTCAGGTCGCCCAGAGACGAGACATCGATGTCGACCAGCACCATGCGGTGACCCAATTCCTTCAAATAGCGCGAATGACGCCCGTTGCCGCACGCCAGATCCAACACCGTGCCTCTCTCCGCGATGCGTGAGGCAAAGCGCTGCACCCAGGGTGAAGGGCCGGAATCAGGGCCGTCGCGTCGGGAAAGGTCAGCCATGACTAGAGTAGCCGCAGAGCATCATCATGGTAAACCTCTCTCCGTTTCGGGACGTGCGCAATCCCGGTCCGGTCAACCATGCTCCATTTCGCATACGACGGGTCGATTCACGGCGACTGGGTCGCACGTTATGCCATTCGTATGGCCATGCGGGCTCCGGAACCGAGACTGCGGGTCTTGCATGTGCAAGACGGACAAGTCCCCGACAGCACTCTCGAAAGCGGCCTGGCGCGCATCGAAGCAGAATGCGACGCGCTCTCGTTGCCGGTCGATCTCATCGTATGCCCCACGAGCCGGAACGTGGCGACCACGCTTCTCGAGCTCGTCCCGTCCAGCCCGGAGCACTACTTGGTATGTGGGACTCGCGCCCGCCAGAAGGGCCGCGGACTGTTGACGGGGACCGTGTCCCAGAAGTTGCTGCATGAAGGCGCGTGTCAGGTCCTCTCGCTCCGAGTGATGCAGCCTGGCGTCCTGGGAGGCCCTCGCAGCTTCTTGGTTCCCGTAAGCGGCCGGCCCGAGGGCATTACGGTGGGATTGCCGTTTCTTCGCTTGCTGGTGCACGAGGCCAGTGAGCTCGAAGTTCTTCTGGTCCGTCAAATGCGTACGCAAAGGTTTCGGCAAATCGGTCACGCGGAAGCGGCGCGCTTGGTTCAGCGCGGGCAGCACTACGTTCTCGAGATCGAGCGCGCATTGAGCGCCGAGCTCGGCCTGCCCCTGGGCAGGCTCGAAGCGACCGTCGTGCTGTCCGATGACCTGCCCAAGGAAATCGTCATCCACGCCGCTAAAGCGAGGTCCCAGCTCATCTACATGGGCGCATCGGCGCGTTCGCTTCGCCCGCGTTCGTTGTATGGCAGCCCCATTGAACAGGTCTTACGAAGCGCGCCCTGTGACGTCGCAATCTACGGTACGCCATCGTGAGTCAGATTCACGAGGTATCGCCGGAGCGCGTGTTCGAATTGCTGCAGAGTCGTCCCGAAGGCTTGCGGGCGGGGGAGGTCGCCGAGCGTCTGCGCGAGCTGGGTAAGAATACCCTAGGTGCCCCCGCGCGGTTTCGCCTGCTTCGCAATCTTTTGCGCCAACTGACCAACTTCTTCAGCTTGCTCCTCGATGTCGCCGCCGGGCTCTGCTTCGTCGCCAACGCGATGCAGCCCGGCGAGAGAATGGACGTCCTCGGGTGGGCACTGCTCGGCGTCTCGTTGCTCAACGCTTTGTTCGCATTTCTCCAAGAATACAGGGTCGAACGCGCCATGCAGGCCCTGGCGAAGTTCCTGCCGCCGCGTCTCGTTCTGCGCCGGGGGGGCAGCGAGGTCGACATTCTCGCTGAAGACGTCGTGCCTGGCGACGTCCTGCTCATCAAAGAGGGTGATCGCATTTCCGCGGATGCGAGACTGGTGCAGTGCAACGAGCTCCTCGTGAACAATGCGCCACTCACCGGGGAGTCCGCCGCAGTCGCTCTCACGGCAACCGCGGAGGATGGGCGTCTGATCGACAGCACGAACATCGGATTCGCGGGCTGCTCGGTCCTCAAGGGGTCCGGGGTTGCAGTCGTGTTCGCCACCGGCGAGCGCACGCAATTCGGGCAGGTGGCTGCGCTTTCCCGGGACATCCGGCGACCGGCGTCCCCGCTCGAGCGGCAGACCAACCACATGGTGCGGGTGCTCACGGCGATAGCTGTGGTCATGGGCGTTGGCTTCTTCACCTACGGCGTGTTCGCGGGGCGCCCGCTCTGGGTGAACCTCGTATTCGTGCTCGGCATCATCGTGGCGAACGTTCCGGAAGGTCTGCTCCCGACTTTCACACTTTCGCTCGCGATGGGAAGCCTGCGCATGACGCGCAAGAACGTGCTGGTCAAGAGTCTCAACGCGGTAGAAGCCCTCGGTGCGGTTCACGCGATCTGCACTGACAAGACGGGCACACTCACGCTCAACGAGTTGTCGATCGCCCGACTGGTCGATACGCGGGCCGGCGAGGTCAGGCGGTCTGAGCCACGCCACACGGCGATGCTTCGCGCCGGACTCATCGCCAGCGAAGTCCGCTTGCACCAAGACAAGTGGGCGGGTGATCCCCTCGACGTTGCCCTCGCGGACATGTTCGAGGCGGAAGTGGGCGACCTCGACGCGGTGCTTCGGCGGACGACCCGGCGTTTTGCCTTCGACGTCCGCAAGAGACGTTCGGCAGGGGTTTCGCAGAACGGAGACGAATCCCTTCTCGCGGTAAAAGGGGCATGGGAGGCGCTCCGTCCGCTCGTTGGTGAGCTTGCCGAGCCAAACGGGACGACGCGCCTCGCGACGGCGGAGTCGCTGACACAGACCGACGCCCTCGTCGATGCGCTTGCGAGCGAGGGTCGGCGAATCATCGCCGTTGCCACGCGCGAGCTAGGAATGCCTGGCGACGACGCCGCGCAGGAAGAGCTCGAATGCGACCTGACGCTGCAAGGATTTCTGTGTCTCGAGGACCCGCTCCGCCCTGAGGTCCCCGAGGCTGTTGCGCATTGCCATCGCGCCGGCATTCGCGTTCTGCTGGTCACCGGTGACCATCCTGGGACGGCCGCCGCGATTGCACGCAAGGCCGGGATCATGCCCCCGTCCACCGGGTCTGAAGACGACGCTCCCGCGCTGCTCGTCACCGGAGACACGCTCGAGCGTCTGCGGCAAGCCGAGCTCTGTGGGCTGCTCGAGCAGGGCGCGTGTGTATTCGCGCGGACCACGCCAGAGCAAAAGATGAAGATCGTCACCGCGCTCAAGCGCATCGGGTTAGTGGTGGCGATGACAGGGGACGGCGTCAATGACGCGCCGGCGTTGAAAGCAGCGGACGTGGGCGTTGCGATGGGTGTCGGAGGCACCGATGTGGCGCGGGAGGCCGCTCAGATCATCCTGCTCGATGACAACTTCGCGTCGATCGTCGCCGGAGTCGCCGAGGGCCGCACGATCTTCGACAACATTCGGAAGTTCACCAATTACGTCCTGGTCAGCAACGGCCCGGAAATTTTGCCCTATCTGATCTACATGCTCTTCCCGGTGCCACTCGCCCTCACAG
>JBAVOF010000521.1:0-8979 GCA_049691835.1 Polyangiales bacterium | reverse complement strand
CGCCGACGCAGCCGACGCCGACGCAGCCGACGCCGACGCAACCCACGCCGACGCAACCGACCGAGACCCGCACACACGTGCTCAATCGCGTGGTGGAGCACTACAATCGCTTGGTCAACGGCTCATTCGGTGATGCGCGTCGTCTCAGCGCCAATGACAAAGCCCGACTCAACGATCACATGGACATGGTTGCTGACCTCGCGCGCCGCTTCGATTCGGCACCGGTGGGCGTCGTCAGCAAAGCCGGCTCAACCGGTGCAGAGTGCAATCCACAAGCCGCGAACACAGGCAATACCGATGATGCGGGTGACATGTACTCGCCTGATTATGCGGACCTCACGGCCTGGCACCGCGATTACAACGCGGTGTTTGCGGCCGCCATCGCCTGTGGCGCAAGTCGAGTCGCCACCGTGCGCGTCAGCAACACGTTCCATCCGAGCCCGAGCTACAGAGTCGATTGGGAACAGTGGCACGAGCCCATCGCGCATCGTGCCGCTTACGCCCCAGATCGCTGGGCGCGGGAAGGCAATCTGCCCGAGCATCCTCAGGAGACGCTAATCAGCGCGAAGAACAACTTCTACCGTGAGACGTACCTAAATCTCATCACGCGCCTCGACGGCATCGACGCTGGCGATGGAACGTCGCTTCTCGACAAGGGACTCGTGATGTGGGTGCAGGAGTCAGGCGCTTTCACCCATGAGGCAGATTCGATCCCCGTCGTTACCGCTGGCAGCGTCGACGGCTACTTCAACACCGGTCATTTCTTCGATCTGCGCAAACGTGACAACCCGACCTTCCCCGACTACAGCGATGGAAACTCGGCGCTTCACGACAAGCGGCGCGCCGGAATTCTCTACAACCAATGGCTGTCGAACATCCTGCAGTCGATGGGCATGAGCCCGAGTCAGTTTCAGCGTAGTCATCCGCAGGGCTGGGCCGGCTACGGGTGCGCCGAGACCCAGCTCTCAGAGCAATACCCGCAACGCCTGTTCAACGATGCGAACAAGAAGATCGCAAAGGTCACATCAGGTACATGAGCTGCCTCGCGGCGATCTCCGGTCGGGAGGTCGGGAACGTCTGCGCAGCCCTTGCCGGTGCCCCGCGGCGCGTGTGACACTGACAAGGCCATGAGCTGTCGTGTTCCGGGGGGTACGACGTGGCGGCGGTTGGGAGCGCTGGCGTCCTTGCTTGCCGTGGTCGTCGCTTGCTCAGGCGAAGTGAGCGATGGCTCTGCATTGGCCGGCGGTGGAGGCACGGCCGGGTCCGGCGCCTCGGCCGGCAATGGCGGTTTCAGCGGTAACGGCGGTTCCAGCGGTAACGGTGGCAGCACAGGCGGATCAGCAGGGGTTCCGGGTGGAACGGGTGGAGCGCATGGGGGCACGGGCGGGACTCCGGTTGAACCTCCGGCTGGCACCGTTCCGATGTTCGTGGCGCAGGGACACGCCGGCCGCACGATCATCTCCTGCGACGACGGGCGAAGCTGGGTGGCCGATCGGTCCGACGAAAGCTGGAACTACTGCACCACCAACGAGTGCGACCATGGGCCGGGTGCGGGACATGGGATTACCTATGGTGACGGCTGGTTCTTCGCGACGTTCGGGTGGGGCAGCCCTGGAAGCCTGCGCCGAAGTCGAAACGGGGTGGACTGGGAAGCCGTTGTCACAGGGTCGAGCTTCGGCGGAGTGCTCTTCGGAAACGGGCGACTCGTCGCCGTAAACCGCCTGGGCCAGTACTCTGACGACCTCGGTGAGAGCTGGAGCGACTTCGGCGAAGTCGAGCTCGATGGCTGGCCGATTCGCGACTCCGCCTTCGTCCCTTACGGTGGCGGTCGATTCATCATGTCGGGAGACGGCGAGCTCGTCGTCAGCAGCGACGCTGTAACTTGGGTCAAGCCGCAGTCGATTCCGGTTGGTTGCAGCGGTGGCACCTATCAGGGTCGGATCATCTACGGCAATGGTACGATCGTCATGACCGGAGCCAGTGGCCTCGTCTGCTATTCCAGGAACGGTGGTCAAGACTGGTCTTCCAAATCGATCGCAGGATCGCTCATGGCGAACGGTATCTGGAACGGCAACGAGTTCATGGCCTGGAGCTATGGCACGGTGTACCGAAGCGCTGATGGTCAGAGCTGGACATCGGGCGAGACCGTGCCCAACGACGTCGAGTTTGGCGTGACCGCGATCAGCGATCGAGGGACCATCGTGGCGGTCACCAATGGTTGGCAACAGCACTACGACTCCCAGGTCTTCTATCGAAGCGAGGATGGCGTTAACTGGGAGGCGCTCTCGGACGATTCCTACACCGGCGGCCATCCGATTCACGTCATTGCCTTTGGTTACGGCCAGCCGAGCGAACATTGCCCGTTGTGACGACCTCAGCTCGCGCCGACCGGGGCATCTAGCCCCCAGGTCGGGGAAGGGATCCATCACACACGGCAATGCGCCCGGGGAGATGCGAGTTAGTGGATCCCGGCTTCGCGCGCTGCGATGATTGAGCGGTGGCTCCTCTTGGAGGTGTCAAACAGGCAATGAGCAATCGAACTGACCAATCCGAAGCCTTGCTTGGCAAGGAGTCGATCCACGCCCAGTGGGAGTCCGCCTATTTCAACCCCGACACCGATGTCTTCTACGAGCTGCTCTTCGACCAGATAGTCGAAGCTCTGGGAGCGACGCCCGGTCAGTCCGTTTTGGACGCAGGTTGTGGCTACTGCTTTCACGCCATGCGTCTAGCGCGCCGTGGTCTTCGCGTGACTGGCGTCGACTTCTCAGAAGCGGCGCTGCGGCATGGGCGCGCGAACATCGAAGCAGCAGGTCTGTCGGATTCGATCACGATTCAACGCGCAGACTTGCTGGCCCTTCCGTTCGAGGACGCGAGCTTCGACTTCGTTCAATGTTTCGGGGTGCTGATGCACATCCCCGAAGTGGAGAGCGCACTCGAGGAGCTTGCGCGGGTTCTCAAACCAGGGGGTAGATTGGTACTGAAAGAGAACAACGTACGATCCCTGCACGTCCGGTACTGGGAACCGACCCTGCGCCTCGTCAAGAAGGTGCTCGGCCGGAAGCTGCCCCAACGAAATCAAACGGAACGAGGCATAGAGGAGTGGCAGGAAAGCGATTCGGGAGGCCTCATGGTGCGCAAGACCAACATGGATTGGCTCGCCCGTTTCTACGAGGAGCGAGGACTACGACTCGTGCACCGCTTTGCGGGGACGTTTACCGAGCTCTTCACGTCCATTCCCACGCGACCGCTCAAGCGCGCCGTCCACACATTCAACCGGAGCTGGGTCTTGCATCGCCGTGACTTCGGCGTCGCGCAGGGGAACATCCTCGTGTTTCAGAAGAATTGAGATACGCCACAACGATCGTGAAGAGATGCGAAATGATGTTTGGCTGGCCGTAACCGTGCTGACCGCTGCTACGTGCAGCGCCCGGATCGCCGCGGCCGAGCCGATCGCGGAGCCGGGTCTAGTGTCTCCTCCAAGTCTCACGATCGCGCCGTTCCTCGCCGGTCCTCCTCGACAAGACGGGCCCGTAGTCGTCCGGGCCAGCTTTCACTTGCGCGACGTCAACGATATTGATGACGAGGCTGAAACCGTCGACTTCGAGGGCATTCTCACGCTCACCTGGCATGACGCACGCCAGGCATTCGACCCGACGGGACTGGGGATCGACGAGAAGTTCTATCAGGGTGCCTATCAGTTCAACGAGGTGTTCACCGGCTGGTTCCCACAGGTGATTCTCGCCAACGAGTCTGGACGCTACGAGCAACTGGGCGTCGTGCTGCATGTAACGCCGGACGGAACGCTCACCCTGGTACAAACCGTGAACGCGGTTGCCGAGGTGGACTTGGGACTGAGGCGATACCCTTTCGATCGCCAGCGCTTGGACGCGAGCTTCGAGGTACTGGGGGGCGACAAGGAGCAGGTGGTCTTACAGGTCGGGTCCCAGAGCACCGAGGCAGAGGTTCGAGTGCCGCAGTGGAAGCTCTCGGGGGTGAGCGCGTCGACCCGTGACCGCAGCGCGCCCTATGCCGGGCGCCCAGGAGCCGTCGTGTCGACGTTCGTCGTCAGCATGGACGTGGAGCGGCAGTCCTTTTTCATGGTGCGCTTGGTCGTCTTGCCGCTCGTCTTGATCGTGATGCTCTCCTGGTCGGTGTTTTGGATGGATCGGGCATCGCTCGGCGATCGGGTCAATGTCTCGTTCATCGGGATCCTCACGGCGGTCGCCTACCAGATCGTCGTGAGCGAAATCCTTCCGAACATCTCTTATATGACCCTGATGAACGGCTTTTTGAATCTCAGCTTTGTCATCATGTGTGCGACCGTCGTCATCAACCTCGTCGTGGGTATCCGTGATGCACGCGGACAATCCGAGGTCGGCGACCGCATCGACCGACTCTGCCGATGGACCTTTCCACTGGCTTATTTCGGCTCTCTTCTGGTCATGGTCGGGATCACGTTCATCTTCTTCTAGTCCGGCTTGACCCAGGATCGACCAGTGGCTTACACAGACCACGCCAAGCGGACACAAGACGATGAACCCGGCATGTGAAGCGACCTTCTGGGGTTTCGTTTCTGGCGGAGCCCTAGTAATTGGCGCCGCCGTCGGCTACCGCGCCAAGGTGCCACCGCGCATCATCGCCGGCGTGATGGCATTCGGGAGCGGTGTGCTGATTTCCGCGCTGTCGTTCGAGCTCATGGAAGAAGCCTTCCATGTGGCCGGTCTGACGGCGACCGCCACGGGTTTCATCCTCGGCGCGTTAGCCTATTCGGGGGCGAATCGCGTGCTGGCGAGCCGCGGGGCAAAGCATCGCAAGCGGTCCGGCGACCAGCAGCCGGGCGAGGACGAGCATGGCGGTAGCGGAGTGGCGATCGCCGTGGGCGCGTTGCTGGACGGTATTCCCGAATCGATCGTGATCGGTCTCAGCATCCTCCATGGCGGGGCGGTCAGCGTGGCGACGGTGACCGCGATCTTTCTTTCGAACCTACCCGAAGGGCTCTCGAGCTCTGCCGGAATGCGACGTGCAGGACGATCTGCAGCCTATGTCTTCAGCCTCTGGTCCACCATCGCGGTAGCCTGCGGCCTGGCGTCACTGGGAGGATACCTGGTGTTCGACTCGCTTTCCCTCTTCGTCGTTGGTGCGACGACCGCTGTTGCAGCCGGAGCCATGTTGACGATGATCGTCGACACCATGATCCCAGAAGCCTTTTCGGAGGCCCATGACTGGGCAGGGCTCACCGCCGTAGTAGGCTTTCTCGTGTCATTCACCCTCACCCAGGTTGCCGGTTGATCGCGCCCTTCGGGGACGTCGGCCGCTCGACAGCGACTGGGGAAGGAGCAACTACTCGGCCTCGCAGCGTGTGTCGGCAAGTATCCGGCGCGACCGGTCCCGCTGATCGATCAGAACGCAGTCGCCCCGGTTGATCACCAAGCGAAATTGAATGGGAACCTCCATGTTGCGGCCCTGAGCCGGCGAGCCCTGCATGCTGCGAGGGTGACTGCGCTCGATGATCAGCAGGCTGCTCTCGGTCAACGCATCATCGGCGATGGTGACATTCGCGTTGAGCGCATCGTTGACTGCACGCTGCAATGCCGCGCGGCTCGCGTCATTGGGATCGATGATACGTGCCGCCTGGTCGTGCTCGGTTGCCACGGTGCGGCAACCGGCGACACCGATCGCGACGGCAGCAAGCAGCAGGAGCCCAGCCATCATCTCGTCGATCATGGCAGCATGATCCTGTTCATGAGCCAGGGGGACTTGATCACGAGGCCGTCGGCGGCGACTACCTGTGCGCCAGACTTTTCCCGCAGACCGAGCCCCAGCTCGGGTTCGGCGGGACAGGTTCCCGTGTCGCGGTAGGTCAGCGCAGCCGCAAGGCGATCTTCGTCTTCGTCACCCAGGTCAGCGGTGAAGTCATCAGCAACCGTGCAACCGGGCAGGAGCACACCCGCGGTGGCTTCCGCATCGGCTGGGGAAAATCCGTCCTCGTATGCTCCAAACCCTTTGTCGTTCACGCCTCTGAACTGGATCGTGAAGTAGGTCGTCCCGCAATTGTCTCTTGGATAGAAACCGTAGGGCTTACCGCAAGTCGTGGAGCCGATCTGGATGACCTCGACATCGACCCCACGGAGCCCGTTCATGACCGCTTCACTTGCCGAGCAGGTGTTCGGGCCGGCGATGATGAATACGCGCAGCAAATCCAGTGTCGGCAGGGCCTGGTTCGGGGGCCCGTTGAACGGTGAGCCCAGGCTCGTGTCGTAGAAGGGTGTCGGTGAAATCGAGCGGCCCGTGACTGGATCGGTGTTGGGATGCTTGTCGTTGAATTCAACTAGCTCGAACGAACGTCCCGCCGTGCTGTCTGGCCCCGCGATCATGTACGCAAGCTCGCTTGCAAGTGCCAAGAAACCACCGCCGTTGTAGCGCATGTCGAGTACCAGGTCGTCGATACCGTCGCCTTCATTGAGTTGGTTCACGGCATTGATCAGCCCGAGCTCGGCGGTAGCGATGTGATCATTGAACAAGAAATAGCCGACTCGCCCTGTTGGCGTCTCCAGAACCCGCACATTTTGCACCGGTGCCGACTCGATGTTGGCAGATGTCATCGTGATGACGCGGCTATCTTGTGAGCCGGCATCCTGAATCGTGAAGGTATGCGTTTCGCCCGCTGCAGCTGGGAACAGGGCGGCATTCAAGGCGTCCAATTCGGTTTGCGCGCTGGCATCGATGTTGAACCCATCTGCCTCGAGAACCCTAGCCCCACGAGCGAGATCGACCTGCGGGTTCGTCGCGGGGGAGTCCGGCTCGGTGTAGGCGACCAACACTTCGCGTGGTGAAGTCGACGAGAGAAGGACCCATTGCGCCCCATACCCCGCGGCTACTCCGGATTGGGAGAGACCAAACCACTGGTCGGAATCCACGGTGAAGTGGAATCGATCTTTTGGCGCACCCGAAGGTGTGACCGCATCGGTCTTCAGCTGGTCGAAGTATGAGAGCGGGTCATCGAACCGGCCCGGATCCTGGTCGGCGATTTCGTCGTACCAGAGATAAGTGTCGTTACTGTAGGAGCGGAGGAACTGATTCTCATCGATAATCGTACCCTGGACGTCCGCGAACGGCTCGTCGGTTGCGGGATTGAGGCCGCTCCGAGGCGTCTCGCATCGCGCCGCAAACTTGCTAGCAGGCTCGAAAACACTGGGCTGCCAGTCCGAGCCACCGTTACCGGTCGGATACGGCGCCGCGCTCTCGCCGCAAGCTGCCGTGAAGATAGCCAAGCTCGCGAGCAGTGTGCAGCGGATCGGTGCGCTCATCAGCGTCTCGTGCTTCCCCACGCTTCAGTTAAGCAAACCTGAGAAGGATGTCGACTAGAACGTGTCATTTTACGGATTCCCATCACCGACGATGGTCCGATGCTCCGGCGCGTCGCGCATGAAGCCCATGAAAAGAAGAGCCGCCGCGAGTGCGGTGGCGGCACCGAAGTAGAATGGCGCTGAAGGTCCGAACCCCGGCCAGGAGCCGATCCCCTGCCAGAGCAAACCGGCGATCAGCGAGGCGGGAAGATCGATGATCCCCAGCAAGGCGTGGTAGCTGCCGTAGGCGGTGCCGCGAAGCTCGGGGGGGACCAGGTCTGCCACCATCGCCTTGGCGGTTCCCGTCGTCAGGCCGTAGTAGGCGCCGTAGCTCAGGTACAGTGCGACAATCTCTGCCCCGCTGTTCGCCAAAGCGAACCCTAGATAGATCGCCGCGTACGCGATCCACCCCAGCATGATGATGCGCCGGCGTCCAATCCGATCGGAGAGCGCGCCGGCCGGCGTCGAAATCAGCGCGTAGACGAGGTTGAACCCGAGCAGGGTCCACAAAACCTCAGCTACCCCTAGACCCCTTTCCTGGGCGCGCAGCACCAGGAACGCGTCGGAAAAATTTCCGAGGTCGAAGAGCGCAACGATGCCCAGGAAGACCGTGAAACGACGGCCGAGCCCGCGAAAGCCGATGCGTGGTCCATCGTTCACGATCGTCCTGCGGACTTCTCGAACACCGAACACCACCGTGATCACGGCGAGCAAGGCCGGGACTAGGCTCACCAAGACGAGCATCCTGAAGGTATTCGCATCGAGCTCGCTGCTGTCCCCCTGCATGTGCGCGACGACGGCAATCGAGATCAGCAAGCCGAGCACCGCGCCTCCGGTATCCGCCGCCCGATGTAGGCCGAACGCCAGACCGCGGTTCGAGGAACGGATCGAGTCGGCGATCAGCGCGTCTCTTGGGGCTGTCCGGACGCCCTTGCCGACGCGATCCGCCCAGCGTGCGCCGGCCACAACGCCCCAACCACCGGCGAGGAGGAAGAGCGGCTTTGCGAGCGCGGATAGGACGTAGCCACCAGCTGCGAGTGGTTTTCTGGCGCCCAGCCGATCGGAGAGGTTGCCGGCGAGCACCTTGAGCAGGCTGGCGGTGGCTTCGGCAACGCCCTCGATGAGCCCGATCACCGCGGTCCCCACGCCGAGCACGTTGGCGAGGAAGAGCGGGAGCACGTTGAGGATCATCTCGCTCGAGATGTCCATGAAGAAGCTCGTGCCCGAAAGCGCCCAGACGTTGCGCGGGATCTTTCGTGGCATGGGTCACGCTTTTAGCGTGTTACTGGACGATGACCAAGCAGGTCGCGCTGCAGCCGGAGCCTGGCACCCCGTTGTTGGGGCCTGCATCGCACTCTTCGCCCAACCCGGGCTGCCTCACCCCGTCGCCGCAGCTTGGGCCGAGCGTGCAATCCGGATTGCATCCGCTGAGAGCGCCGAGGTTGTCCCCGTCGTCACATTCCTCGAAGCCTTCATCCGTCACGCCATCGCCGCAGTGCGGGCCGAGTGCCGAGCAGTCGGGAAAGCAGCGCCCGTATTCGCCGGTGTTCTGGCCGGGACCGTCATCGCAGAACTCGAAACGCGTCGTGACACCGTCGCCGCAGCTGTAGTCACAGCTAGAGCGTTCGGTGAC
>JBAVOF010000520.1:0-1690 GCA_049691835.1 Polyangiales bacterium | reverse complement strand
GCGCAAGCCAGTACTCGTCGATCGTGCCGGTCGATGAGAACGGTCGTCCTACTGCAAACATGGTTATCTGGATGGACAAGCGAGGCGCACCGGCTCGGCTGCAGGAGCTGCCGGGCGGTGCACGCATGAAGCCCAGTCTGTTTCAGATGGGGCGTTGGCTACAGATCCACGGCATCCCGCCGCTCGCCTCGGGGAGCGACTCCCTCGCCCACATGCGCTGGCTCAAGCTCGCGCGTCCGGACGTTTACGCGCGGACCGCGACATTCCTCGAACCGATGGACTACGTCACGGCGCGGCTCTGCGGGCGGCGGGTGACGAACGTCTGCTCGAGCTTTCTCATGTTGCTGACCGACAATCGAGGCCCCAATCCCGGGTATCACCCTACGCTACTGAAGTGGTCGGGGCTGGACGTCGAGAAACTGCCGGAGCTCGTCCCGATCGATGAACCCCTGGGCCCCATCCTACCCGAGATCGCCCAGCTACTCGGGCTCGCCAAGGACGCTGTCGTCTTCCCCGCGCTCAATGACACCCAGGCAGGCGGAATCGGCGCCAGCGCGTTTGCAGGAGCCCACGCCGGGATCTCCATCGGCACCAGTGGCGTCTGCATCACGCACGTCGACTTCAAGAAAACCGACGTCATCGATTCGCTCGCCAGCATGCCGAGCCCCATACCTGGCCGGAACTTCGTCATGGCGGAGGCGGGGATCGGTGGCGGCGCCATCGAATACTTCCTCGAGCACCTGGTCTTTGCGCGCGACCGGTTCGGCGACCACAGCCTCGCCGAGAAGTTCTCGGCGTTGGAGCGTGCCATCGAGCCGATTGAGCCGGGAAGCGGCGGGGTGCTCTTTCTTCCATGGTTGACGGGCTCGATCACCCCTGCGGAGGACGGCAAGGTACGTGGTGGGTTCTTGAATCTTTCATTGCAGACTACGCGCGAGCATCTGGCCCGGGCGGTGCTCGAGGGGGTCGCGTTCAATCTCCGATGGGTGCAGGAACGCGTTGCGCGTTTTGCAAGGCGGGACATCTCTCGGATCAAGTTCTACGGTGGCGGCGCGCTCTCGTCGTCGTGGTCCCAGATCTTCGCCGACGTCTTGCGCAAACCCGTCGAGCAGTTGGCCGACCCAGAGTTTACGGTGAGCCGAGGCGTCGCGCTGCTCGGCTTTCACCGACTTGCCGAGCTCGCGCTCGAAGATATTGAGGCACGCGTCCCGGTGGCTGCGGTGTATGAGCCGGCGCACGAGGCGGCCGATCGTTACGAGAAGATGTTCACTCAGTTTGTCCGGGTTTTTAGGAAGAATCGCGACATATTCCACGCGCTAAATGCTGGGAGCTAATCATGAGCAACACGATCGAAAACCTGATGAGAGGCCTCTACCCCTATGCGCAGAGCCATGGTGTGATTCGGGGCTTTCCCGGCGAGGGTCGCTCTACGGATGCGATCGTCGAAGAGCTACGAAGGATCGCCAGCCGAGAGGATCAAGCCTGGGAGACCGGCCGCTGCTCGGGGACGATGTACAGCGGAGACCACGAGCACTATGAGTTCTTGAACTCGGTCTGTGCGCTCTTTTCGCACGTCAATTCCCTGCAGCGGGACATCTGCCCAAGCATGACTCGCTTCGAATCGGATATCATCGCGATGGCCCTCGACATGTTGCACGGGGAGGAAGCCAGGAAGCAGAACCCCTCACAC
>JBAVOF010000519.1:0-8562 GCA_049691835.1 Polyangiales bacterium | reverse complement strand
ACGTTCCACAGCTCAGGGCGCTGGTTCTTGGGGTCCCACTGGTGGTGACTGTCACGGAACGAGAAGATTCGCTCCTTGGCACGCGACTTCTCCTCATCGCGGCGGGCTCCGCCAAACGCGCAATCGAACTCGTACTTGCTGAGCGCCTGCTTGAGGGCTTCCGTCTTCATGACGTCGGTGTACTTCTTGCTGCCGAAATCGAAGGGATTCATCCCCATCGCGACCCCTTCGGGGTTGGTGTACTTGATGAGCTCCCCTTTTAGATTCGCCTCGATCCGGTCGCGGTACCGATACATGTCCTGGAACTTCCAGGTCGTGTCCACGTGCAGGAGTGGGAATGGCAGTGGGCCCGGTGCGAACGCCTTCTCGGCCAAGCGAAGCATGACCGAGGAGTCTTTCCCTACCGAGTACATCATTACGGGATTGTCGAACTCGGCGGCCGCCTCCCGGATGATGTGGATACTCTCCGCTTCGAGTTGGCGGAGCTGACTCAACTTGCGCTCGCTTGTTTGCACCGGCGTTTCCCTGGTCGATCTCTGATGGGGCGCCAGTCTATACGCCAGTTCAGCGCGAGTTCAACGGCCAATCCGCCCAGGTGAAGCGATGTGCCCGCCCTCGTGCTAAGCAATCAGTGCGGCTCATGTCGGCGATCGTTTGGATGGATATGGAAATGTCGGGGCTCGATCCCGACAAAGAACGGATCTTGGAGGTGGCCGTACTGATCACTGACGGCGAGCTCGACGTCGTGGCCGAAGGGCCCAATCTGGTTCTTCATCAGTCCGAGGAGCTGCTCGCAGCCATGGACGAGTGGAACAGGACTCATCATGCCCAGTCCGGTCTAACCAAGCGGGTGCTCGAGTCGACGCTCGACGAGCAGCAAGCCTCCGCGGCGTTGCTGGGTTTTTTGTCGCAGCACACCGAAAAAAACAAGGCGCCGCTCGCTGGTAACTCGATCCATCAAGATCGACGTTTCGTGGCGCGGTACATGCCCGAAGTGGAGGACTGGCTCCACTACCGCAACGTCGATGTCTCGACGATTAAAGAGCTGGCCCAGCGCTGGTACCCGAAGCAGTACGCGGCGCGCCCAACCAAGAAGGGTAGCCATCGCGCGATGGACGACCTGATGGAGTCGATCGAAGAGCTCAAGTACTATCGCAAGGCACTCTTCCTTCCCCCCGAAACATGAGGCTCGCGCCAATCGCGTTGATGGTTTGTGTCGGGTGTGCCGGAGCGGCCAAGCCCGATTCTCAGACGGCCGAGTCCATCGTTCGCCGCCAAGCCGCGCCGCGTGCCTTGGTTGATGCGGCCACGGGAAAGTCGATCGATGCCGAAGCATTTCTCGCTGCGCTTCGCACGAAAAAGGTCATTTACGTGGGCGAACGTCACGACCAACCCGGTGATCATGGCGTGCAGTACGCAATCCTGAGGAGTTTGCACCGGGAGGTCGCCTCGATCGCGATTGGGATGGAGATGTTTCAGACCCCGTTCCAGGAGCCATTGCGCAGATGGAGCGCCGGGCTCATCGACGAGACGGTTCTGCGCGAGGAAACCGAGTATGACGAGCGCTGGGGCTTCGACTTCAGCATGTATCGCCCCATTCTGGAGTATGCGCGCAGCCGTGGAATCGAAGTCGTCGCCCTCAATGCCCCGCGTGAGTTGGCATATGCGGTGGCCAAGGACGGGCTCGACTCTTTGTCGTTTGACCAGGCTTCCGAGCTGCCGGACTTGGACCTGGCCAACGAGCAGCATCGTGCTCTGTTCGATGCCGAGTTTGATGCGGACGACCACGGCGCGGAAAATGCGGTCGAGCAGTACTACGAGGCGCAGGTGCTCTGGGACGAGACGATGGGCGCCCGGGTTTCCGAGACCCTCGACAGGAGCGATGGGCCGGCGAAGATGATCGTATTTGCCGGGCGGGTGCACGTGAAGAGAGGCCTCGGCATCCCCGACCGCGCAGCCAAGCGGGGCGCCCGCCCCTACGCGGTGGTCTTGCCGGTGACCGAGAAGGAGCTCAAAGCCGAGCTCAAGTTGCCCCCGCAGGAGCGCTCAGCGGACTTTTTCTGGGCCGTCGGCCGCTGAATTCAGGCCTGTTTGCGCTCGGGCCTGGCCCAAACTAGAACGCGTTTCAGTTTCGGCCCACCCGGCTCGACCCGATGCGTCCCAAGCCCTGCGCTCGGTGCGCCTGAAAGGAAACCCGATGACGGATTGCTTCATCTACGACGCGGTGCGCACGCCTCGCGGCAAAGGACGAAAGAAAGACGGTGCTCTTGCCGATGCGCCGCCGCTTCGCATGGCCAAAGCCGTGCTCCAAGCGCTTCCAGCTCGTGGTGGATTCGATAGCCGGGAGGTGGAAGACGTGATCTTGGGCTGCGTAGAGCCCGTCGGGGAGCAAGGCGCAAACGTTGGCCGCATGGCCGCCATGATTGCCGGGTACGACGAGCGTGTTCCGGGCGTTCAGCTCAATCGTTTTTGTTCGTCGGGGCTCGAGGCGGTGAACATAGCGGCGGCGAAGGTCAAGGCCGGTGACGTGGACTTGATCGTTGGTGGCGGGCTTGAGAGCATGAGCCGCATCTCGATGGGCGCTGCAGGAGGTGCCTGGTCGACGGATCCGGAGCTGGCGTGGAGCACGTCGTTCGTGCCTCAAGGAATTGGCGCCGATCTGATCGCCACGAAACATGGATACAGCCGCGCGGACGTCGACGCATTTGCGGTCGAGAGTCAACGTCGAGCGGCTGCGGCGTGGGAAGGCGGCTACTTCTACAAGTCGATCGTTCCGGTGAAAGACGACATCGGAGTGACGATGCTGGATCGCGACGAGCACATGCGCCCGGGGACGACGATGGACGACCTCGGGCGGCTCGGGCCGAGCTTCGAGATGATGGGCCGCAAGTTCGGATTCGACGCGGTCGCAATCCAGAAACACCCAGAGATAGAGCGGATCGATCACGTGCACCACGCCGGGAACTCGTCCGGTATCGTCGATGGTGCCGCGGCCGTGCTGGTCGGGAGCCAGGAAGCTGGCCAGCGACTTGGGCTCAAGCCGCGGGCCCGGATCCTCAAGTCCGCCACGGTCGGCAGTGAGCCTTGCATCATGCTCACCGGACCAGGCCCCGCTTCGAGCAAAGCTCTCAGCAAGGCTCGGATGCGGGCTTCCGATATCGATCTTTGGGAGATCAACGAGGCGGTTTCGGCGGTCTGCCTCCTCGTCATGGACGAGATGGGCATCGACCATTCGGTGACCAACGTCAACGGCGGAGCGATCGCATTTGGGCACCCACTTGGCGCCACCGGGGCGATGCTCGTCGGCACCATGCTGGACGAGCTGGAGCGGCGGGACCTCAACACCGCGTTGATCACCTTGTGTGTAGGCGCTGGCATGGGCACTTCAACCATCATCGAGCGGGTGTAGAACGATGGCGATCATCGACTATCGAGTAGAAGACAGGGTCGCTGTCCTAACGTGGGACGACAAGGACCGGACGATGAACGTGCTCAGTGGGGATGCTCTCGCCGAGCTTGGTGCATGTGTGGAAAAGGCCGTCGTCGACGACGACGTGAAAGGCATCGCCATCACTTCGGGAAAGCCGGGTGTCTTCGTGGCGGGGGGCGACCTGCAGCAAATCGAGTCGCTGGGTTCTGGCACGATCGATGCGGCAGACCTGTTGAAGCGCACCGGAGCCGTGCTGGATCAGCTTCGACGGATGGAAACTTGTGGCAAGCCCGTCGTCGCGGCCTTGAACGGCGTTACGCTTGGCGGCGGTTACGAGATAGCGCTCGCTTGCCATCGGCGCCTGCTGATCGACCAGCCGCACGCGCAGGTCGGGTTGCCGGAGGCGGGTCTTGGGTTGATGCCTGGAGCAGGTGGCACTCAGAGGCTGCCCCGATTGATCGGGGTTCAGGGAGCGCTTGGTCTGATCATGCAGGGAACGCAGCTCGCACCGGATCAGGCTCTCGCGAAGGGCTTGGTGGACGAGCTGGTCGCACCGGGAGAATTGCTCGCGGCTGCGAAGAAATGGATCCACGAGGTCGGCAACTCGAAACAGCCCTGGGATGAGAAGCGGTACCAGGTGCCGGGAGGCGGCGCCGACTCGGTCAATTTTGCTCAGACGATGATGGGTGCGAACGCGATGACCCACGCAAACACGTACGGGAACATGCCATCGCAGAAGGCGATCTTGCAGTCGGTGTACGAGGGCCTAGGGCTCCCAATGGACCGCGCCGGCAAGGTCGAGACACGCCAGTTCATTCGAGTGCTTCAGGATCCGACAGCGCGCAGCATGTTGAGATCTCTGTTCTTCAGCCTTCAGGACTGCCAAAAAGGCGTCCGCCGACCCAAGGACGTGCCGCCGCTCGACGTGAAGAAGCTGGGTATCGTCGGTGCCGGGCTCATGGGGCAGGGCATTGCACACGTGTCCGCCAAGGCGGGAATCGACGTGATTCTGCTCGACCGCGACCTGGCGAGCGCGGAGCGTGGCAAAGAGAAAGTGGCCCAGACCCTCGATCGCCGTCTTCAGAAGGGTCGCACCACACCGGACCGGGTTTCAGGGGTCCTGAGCCGCATTCATCCGAGTGAGAGCTATGAGGACTTGAACGGATGCGACCTCGTGATCGAGGCCGTTTTCGAAGACCGCGGCATCAAGGCGAGGGTCACCAAGGCATGCGACGAGCATCTCGGCGACGAGGCGATCTTCGCGTCGAATACCTCGGGGCTTCCGATCACCGAACTCGCAGAGGCGTCGAGCCGGCCGGAGAGGTTCATCGGTCTTCACTTCTTTTCTCCGGTCGAGCGGATGCAGATGGTCGAGATCGTCGTCGGAAAGCAAACCTCGCGAGAAACGCTTGCCAAGGCCTGGGACTACATCCTCAAAATCAAGAAGGCGGCGATCGTCGTGAACGACAGCCCTGGCTTCTACACGAGTCGCGTGTTCGGCACGTTCATTTCCGAAGGCAATCACCTCTTGGTCGAGGGGGTTGTCCCGGCGCTGATCGAGAACGCCGCGAAAGCTGCGGGCATGCCGATGCCACCTCTGGGCATTTCCGATCAAGTCGGCCTAGGCACCATGTACAAAGTCGCGAAGCAGGCCGAGAGAGACAGCACGGCCGCGGGCAAGAACTGGGAGCCATCTCCGGCGCAGGCGATCATCGCCTCGCTGATCGAAGACCACGATCGATGGGGGGCTCATCCTCCGCCGAAGGAAGACGGCAGCCCTCGCACGCCAGGAGGGTTCTACGACTACCACGAAGGCGGCAAGAATCTCTGGCCCGCGCTCGGCGCGGCGATGAGCCGCTGGATCAAGCTCGATGACCAACAACCGAGCGTCGAGGTCGTCCGAAGGCGATATCTGTTCGTGCAATGCTTGGAGGCCGTGCGGTGCTTGGAGGAAGGCGTAATCAGCGACGTCCGCGATGGGGACGTAGGGGTCATCATGGCGGTGGGGTTTCCGGCGTTCACGGGTGGGCCTTTCACGTACATCGACAACTATGGGCTGTCTGAGTTCGTTCGTGATGCTGACGAGATGCGCGGTCGGTATGGTGAGCGCTTCACCCCGCCCAAGCTCTTGTGTGACATGGCAGCCTCGGGACGGCGCTTTTATACATAGCGATCGACGGACCGCCCGCCCGGAGCCACTAGCGATAGCCGGCGGCCTGAAGCGTGAAGAGCCGCGCGTAGTGCCCATCTTGTAGCATCAGCGTTTCGTGCGTACCGCGCTCAGTCACTCGGCCGCGCTCGAGCACGACGATTTCGTCGGCCATGCGCACGGTCGAGAATCGATGGGAGATCAGAATCACCATCTTGTTGTTGGCAAGGCGGCTGAAACGCTCGAACACGGTGGCCTCGGCCTCGGCATCCATCGACGCGGTTGGCTCGTCGAGGACCAAAATATCTGCCTCGTCCCGCATGAACGCCCGTGACAAGGCTATCTTCTGCCATTGGCCGAGCGAGAGCTCGCGCCCATCGTCGAACCAACGGCCAAGCTGCGTTTGATATCCCTTTGGCAACCGCTCGATGAACTCGTGGGCCATGCCCTTTTCAGCGGCGCTCTGCCAGCGCGCCGGATCGGTGAACGCCCGCACGTCTCCGACACCGACGTTCTCCCCAGCCGTCAGCTGATAGCGCACGAAATCTTGAAAGATCACGCCGATTCGCTTTCGAAGGACGTCGAGGTCCCAGGCGTCCAGCTCGAGACCGTCGAGCAGGATCCGTCCTTCGGTCGGCCGATAAAGACGGGTGAGGAGCTTGATGAGCGTGGTTTTCCCAGCTCCATTTTCGCCGACGAGCGCGAGCTTGCGGCCCGGATGCAAGTGAAGGGTCACCCCGACCAGGGCAGGGGATTCCGCACCAGGGTAGGTGAAGCTCACGCGGTCGAACCGGATGCCGTCGCCTGGCTCTGGCCCTTCTGTCGCCGAGCCGCTTTCATCTGGCGCCTCGTAATCGAGGTACTCGTAGAGGTTTGATAGATACAGGCTGTCCTCGTACATCCCACCGATCGATGCCAAGATCGACGCCAACGCAGACTGTCCCTGCTTGAACACCAGCAGGTACATCGTCATGTCGCCGAGGGTGATCCGCTTCGCGATCGTTTCGAGGGCAATCCATGCATAAGCGCCATAGAAGGCCGCCGTGCTCAAGAGACCGAGCACGAAGCCCCAGATGCCGCGCCGGAGCGTGAGCGCGCGGTCCTCGGCGTATAGGTCGCGAAAGACCGCGCGGTATCGATCCAAGAAGACCGGTCCGAGATCGAAGAGCTTCACCTCTTTGGCGAAGTCTTCTCGGGCGAGCAGAACCTCGAGGTAGTTCTGTTTTCGCGTCTCGGGCGCGCGCCACGTAAACAGTCGAAACGCGTCCGCCGAGAACCGGGTCTCTACGAGGAACGAAGGAATCGCTGCAACGACCAGGACGGCGAGCGTCCAGATCGATAGTTGTAGCAACAGAGCGCCATAGGCGATCAACGAGAAGGAATGTTGGGCGGTCTGGAAGCTCCGCATGACCAAGCTGAGCGGTCGTTGAGATGCCTCCCGTCGCGCCCGGGTCATTCGATCGTACAACTCGGAATCTTCGAAGGCCGCGAGATCCAGAGTCAGTGCCTTCTCCAGGATCATCTCATTGACACGCTGTCCGAGGAGCGCGCGCAGGAGCTGCTGGCAAGTGCTCAGCCCCCTCTGCGCACCCGCCAAGACGGCCACCAGCCCCAACTCCGTCGCGACCCAAACCAATGCGGCGCGCTGATCCTCGACTGCTCCCGTCTCCGCCGCGCGGACCACGGCGTCGACAATCAATTTGCCTACCCAGGCAGCGGCGGCCGGGAGCACCCCGGCGACCAAGCTCAGGATCCCCAGCACCACGCTCAGACCTCGGCTCGTCGTCCAGACCAGCAGAACGCCCTGCCTCAACTGACGAAACACGCCGAGCAGTTGCGGACGGCCGAGTCGGTGACGCGAGCTCATCGGCGGAGTCTAGGGCTTCGGTTGTCGCACGCCATGGCCAGCGCACGAGCGCCGCAGGACGAATGCGTAACCCGCCCGCCGTGGCTGCTGACACACGCTCGCGTCCTTGCTGACACGAGGAACAGCGATCTTCGGCTCCAAACGTTGGCAATTCCACTTGGCATGAACCGTGCTCTGTCATCCAACAGGAGGTTCCATGAACATCAAGTCCAGAGTTGTTGTGCCGATCATGCTGACCGTGATCGGCTGCACTGAACCCGATCCGCCGACGGCCGGCGCCATCGAGCGAGCAAAGTCGTCCGAGTCCACGCTGACTTCGACAGTCGCACCGGCGAGCCCTGAGGCCCGCCTCGTGAAGACGCCAGAGCCGGTAGAGCGCGAAGCCATCGATGCCTCACCGGAAGCAGAAAAGCGATCGTTCGAGCCCGATCTGCAAAGCGTCGATGGGCTCGGCATTCAGCGTTTGGTGACAACGTCCGAGATCGCGGATCGAGAGCCGGTCGCAGTATCCTCCGCATTCAGCGCCGACGAGGACAGAGTCTATGCGTTCGTGGAGGTCAGCAATAGGTCCGACCAGGCGAAGGTCTTGATGGCGCACTTCATCGGGCCGGACGGGCAAGTCAGCGGTGGAATCGAGCTTCGTATCCCCGCGATGGCGCCGCGTTGGCGCACCTGGGCGTATACCCGACACGCAAGGGACCCAGGCCTCTGGCGCGTGGAGATTCGAGGCCCAGAAGGGAGTCTACTGGGGGCCTTGCCGTTCGAGGTCGACCCGGTCGACTGAGGCCGAATTGGGGCTTCGTGATCGCGATCCGGTATGCTGACGAGGTGGACAAGCCCTCGGTGGTTTCCCGGATCGTGCACGAGTCCTGCGCCCGCGCGCCCTCGCTTTTGACCGGGGGACTCTGGTGGGAGGAGCTCGATTACGACTTTTCGCGCCGTCGCGAGCGGTTCGAGCTGGCGTTGTCCGATCGACTGAAGGTCGGTGCTGCGGCAACCTTCGACACCGCGTTACGCACCGCCGGCGCCTCGATGATCTCGACCATGGCGCTTCCACTCGGATACAACCCGATCAAGCTCCGCCGGGCCATTCGTGACACCGAGCTCTATGCGGAC
>JBAVOF010000518.1:0-6965 GCA_049691835.1 Polyangiales bacterium | reverse complement strand
GATCCGGTCGCTTCGTTCACTGCGATTCGCGAGGCGAAGGACCGCTTCTAGCCGCGCATTTTTTCGATCGAGCGCTTCATGATCGAGAGCGTCCAGCGCCGTGGGAGGAGCTTCGAGAGCAGTCCTGCCGACATGCGGTCCGCCCAGGTTGGCACCAGAGCAGGCTGTCGTCCGAGTGCTCGCAGCGCGCCGAGCGCCACCGCCTCAGGATCGGTCAAGGGGATGTAGAACGGCAGGTTCTCGTTGAGCTTCTGGTCCCGAACCGGTTTGGTGTCCGTCAGGCCCGGGCATACGGCCAATACGTCTACGCCTGTGCCTCGGAGCTCCGACCAGAGGCCGGATGCGAGGTTCAAACCGTAGCCCTTCGTTGCGGCGTACTGGCAAAAGTACGGTGAACCCGAGAGTCCGGATGCGGACGAGACGATGATGATCCCGCCGCGACCCCGGGACGCCATCGAGTTTCCGATGACGTGCGTCAGCACGAGGGTAGCGCGACAATTCAGATCAAGCGTCGCCAGGTGAGCGTCGAGAGAGATCTCGAAGAAGGGATCGAGCAACGAGATCCCCGCATTGTTGATGAGCAGCCCGATCTCGAATGCGTTCGCCCAATCCTGCGCTTGCGCCGGTAGACCGGGTTCGCCGAGATCACAGATCAACGGCCGCGCGTCGATGCCGTGTTGTGCCTCGAGCATTTCGGCAAGCGCTCTGATCTCCACCGCTTCCCGGTCGACGAGCAATAGATCGAAGCCGTCGGCCGCGAGATACCGAGCGAAAGCTCGTCCAATTCCACGAGCCGCTCCAGTGACCAGGGCGTAGCCCCCGTACCGATCGTGTAATCCGAGCTCTTTGAAGCCTCTCATGCGGTGCTCCCTGAGCTCGCCGTCAAGCGACCCTCCTTACGTGTCAGGTCGTCAATCCAGAAGGCGAGCCAGATGATCGAAAAGCCCGCAATCCCCCCAAGCCCATAGAAGGGGCCAAGCCAAGTGGGAGCACCGAAGGTGATGTCTTGCGCCGCCGCGGTCAGCGCGAGCATGGTGCCTCGGGTGATCGCGACTGCCAACACCGACTCGCTCCGCACGCGCAGATACACCAACACCCAAGACGCGACGATGCACCAGGGGAGCGCGAGTGCCATGCTCCAAAGCCCCGGCACCCCGTACAGGTTTCCGATCGCGACCGACGGCGCTAGCCAGAGCCACCACAGGAGGCCGATCTTCGTCGATCGTGCCCAAAATCCTCCCTGCACCTCGCGGAAATAGTAGCCGCGGAACGCGATCTCTTCGCAGAGCCCCGGGACGAGATTGAATGTGAGCCCAGCCGGCAATCCCATGACGATCAACATCAGAGGGTGAGGAGGCGGGCTGTTGGCCACGTAGGCGTCGAACTGCACGAGTTGATCCGGAGGCACCGTCGATCGTTTGGTCTCGAGCAACCGCTCGACGCTCAGCACGGGCTCGAATCCGGCGGCCCATGTGACCAGTGCGCCGATCAGAAGTATTGCGACGGGAAGGAGCCACGCGATGACCCACCATCGGTTGATCGACAGTCGGACTCCGAGTGGCTTCAGAACCTCTTGCTTCAGCCAAGGCCCTTGAACCAAGAGGACCGCGAGCAGGGCGGGCACCGTGTACCAAAAGGCGACCGCTCGCCCCGTGGCTCCTGACCACTGCATGCCGTTGAGCCACATGCCAGCGACCGGCGTCCAACTCCCGATCGCCATCAGGGCGAACGGAACCCAGATCAAGCGTGCCTTGGTGATCCTCGGGCTCACCGAAAGCGCTTCCACGAAGCGAGCTCTGCGTCCTGAAACGCTGCATAACGCTTCTGGAGACGAACCAGCTCCCCGTAGACACGCGGCAACTGCGGCGCCAGCGCGAGCAACACGCGGCCGGTCGCTTCGGCGTCGCCCGCTGCGCGGTGCGCCTGCTCGAGCGGAATTCCGAAATGCTTCGTGACATCGCCCAGTCGTCGGGTCTTCAGCTCTTTGAGGATCTCGCGCGCCCAGACCAGCGGGTCCACCCAGACCACGGCGTCACGTGCAGCCGGAGGCATGTCACCCGGTGTCATCCCGGTGGGAGCCGCGCGCCTGATCTCCGACAGGAGGAAACCTCGGTCGAACGGTGCGTTGTAGGCAACGGGTAACTTGCCCTTGAGAAGCTCCAACAGACGGGGCATCACCGTCGCAAAGTCGGGGGCGCCCTGGAGCTCTTCGTCCGTGATCCCATGCACTACCCGCGACTCCTCGGGAATCGGAATCCCGGGGTTGACCAGGAAACTCTCACGACTGGTCACCTTGCCCCTGGAAAACGTGACCAGCCCAATCTCAATGACCCGGTCGGTTTCCGGGTCTCGCCCAGTCGTCTCGAAGTCGATCACCGTAAACGGGATGTCTTCCCAGGAGGAGCCAGGTTCGAATTCGTGGCACAGCCCTTCGACGTTCTGGATGGCATCCGCGATAAGGTGTGCAATGCCCGGGTAATGACGCCCGGTCGGAAAGCACCCGCACACATCGGTTCGTCCCCGCACGCGCGGAAGATGCACTGCATGGCCGTCCCGGCGCAAGTCGTATAAGAACCTTGGGTCGTGGCTTCGACGTATCGGACGCGCTTCGCCCCATCTCCTACGGGCCAGATGCACCCAGGACACGCGCGCACCGCGCTGGTGACCTGGCTGCAGGCGCGCAAACACGCCGGGCGGATCGTGATGCGAATCGAGGACATCGATCGTCCGCGCGTAATTCCGGGCGCTGCCGACAGGATCTGCCGCGACTACGAGTGGCTCGGGCTCGATTGGGATGAAGGTCCGGTGTTTCAGTCGGCTCGCGGTCAGGCCTATGAACGAGCGCTGGCTTGCCTCGACGCATCCGACCTGATCTATCCCTGCACCTGCTCTCGTAAGGAAATCGCTGAAATCGCGAGCGCCCCCCACGGTGAAGAAGGGCCACGTTATCCTGGCACCTGCCGTCATGGGATGACCAAACCCGGCGAGCCGGCGGCGCTTCGCTTCCGGATGGCCGACCCCTCACCAGGCTTCGAAGACGCGCTGTGCGGTCGGTATCCCGACGGCCGCGCGGGCGGTGATTTCGTCGTTCGTCGCGCTGACGGGATCTGGGCGTATCAGCTCGCCGTCGTGGTCGATGATGCTGAGGCCCGAATCAGCCAGGTGATCCGGGGGGCAGATCTGCTCGACTCCACCCCGCGTCAAATCGCGTTGTACCGTGCGCTCGGTTGCCCGACTCCGAGCTTCGCGCACGTCGGTTTGCTGCTGGACGAGGCAGGAAATCGATTGGCGAAACGGCACGGCGCCGTCTCCATCGAGTCGCTTCGGCAAGCCGGTCGTTCGGCCGAGGAGGTGATAGGCGCACTGGCCTCTTCGCTCGGGTTGACCGCGGACACCGCACCGATTCGCCCCGAGGAGTTGATCCCCAATTTCGAGCTTACCGAAATCGCTGGGTCATCCGTCGCCTGGGATCCTGAGGGTTGACTTTAATTCAATTTTCGAACCTGATTCGTGATGACCATCTGTTGAGGACGGGACTGTGACATCGAGCGACAGGCTGATGGAGATCGCCGAGCGCCTAGCGGAGCTGGACCCCGTCAGGAGCTATCCTCAGCGGGGAGCCACGTTGATCGCCGGCGTGGTGGGAGCACATGCGTTTCGGCTCGAGCGCCCGGATGCCGATCCGGTCAGCAGCGATTCCGCGCTGACCACGGACGATCCGAGGATTTCCCTCCCGCTTCGGCAGGGACGCGCCGTCGTCGGGACCCTTCACTTGGAGATCGCCGGAGATGCTCCTGCAGGAAATCAGCTTGAGCTCTTGAAATGGGCGTCGCGCCTCTATGCGCGAGGTCTCGATCACGCCGAGCGGTTGACGGATGAGGGCAGCCGGAGGCCCGGCGAAGCCGTCGAGCAGACTCTGCGCCGTGCGCCGCTCACCCCGCGCGAGCGCGACGTGGTTTCGCTCTTGGTGGCCGGGTCGGGCACGCGTGAGATTGCGACGGAGACGGGGCTCACCGTCTCGACCGTCAATACGTATCTCAAGCGCATCTTTTCCAAGCTCGGGGTCCACTCGAGGGTCGAGCTGATTGCCAGGATGGCGGGGACAGCTACCATCCCTCCGCGCCCCAACTTGGACGCGCCATACCCCGATTGATGGCAACGAAAGACGAGCTCACGCACTTGGACCGCGAAGGTCGAGCCCGAATGGTCGATGTCGGTCATAAGGACAAGACGTCGCGCGAGGCGCGTGCGCGCGCGACGCTCCGGATGCAGGCCGAGACACGGCGTCGATTGTTGTCAGGCGAGATTCCCAAGGGGGATGCGTTGGCGACCGCGAGGATCGCTGGGATCCAGGCGGCCAAGCGGACCTCGGAGCTCATCCCTCTTTGTCATCCGCTCGACATTACAGGGTGCGAGATCATGTTGACGCCGGCGGCGGATGACCGGCGCTTCGTAGTGGAAGCAACGGTGCGTTGCGGAGATCGGACTGGTGTCGAGATGGAAGCGCTCACTGCGGCCACGGTCGCGGCCCTGACCCTGTACGACATGCTCAAAGCCATCGACCGAGGCATGGCGATCGAAGAGGTCGTGCTGCTCGAAAAGCTCGGTGGGAGGAGCGGCCACTATCGGCGTGAGGATTGATCTCGGCCGATCACTCGGCGGAGCACCTGCCAGTCCTGGCCGGTGAGCTCGCGGCTGACGAACAAGACGGCGACCGAGCTCGAGGCCCCGAGGACCAGCGCGACGATCGCAAGGGGCGGCGAATCGCTAGGGAACGCAGATGCCGCGGCGTAGCCTGCCCCCGCCGAGAGCGCCGCGCGGAGCCAGGTGACCGCCGGAACGAAGACCCCAAGCGAGCGATGCATCGCCCAGATCGCCAGCACGAGGGCCAACGCCATCCCCATCGACGTTCCCAGAGCGGCCGCCTCGAGCGTCTGTTCCCCAAGACCTGCACGCATCACCAGAGCTCGGTTTGCGACGATAACGGCAACCATAGAAACGCCAGCGATCATCGCTGCCAGTGACGGCTTGCCAGCTCCGCTAATCGCCGTTGCCGCGACCGCAAAAAGGGCGAATGCAGCCACGCCAAACACAAGAACGGCGAGTGCTGGCGCCCCTGCGAGATACTCGGCCGGGTAGGCGATTCGCATGACACCATGCGCGGCCCCAGCCACGGGCGCCGCGAAGAGCAAGAGCAGCAGTAGCGAAAGTCGCATCGCGTGCTGAATCGTCGATTTCGCTGCTTCTCGGTCTCCGATACTGGTCGCCTTGCTGATCATGGGAAACACCACGAAGGTCATCGAAATGATCAGTTGGTAGGGCACGAAGGCAAAGGTCTGTGCAGCGCGATAGTAACCCACGTACTGGTTGGCTAGGTCGATCGCGGCTTGGCTCGTCGTGGTGCTGGCCAGGGCGATTTCGGTGGCGGTACGCTTGAGCACCTGCAGGTCAATCATCAGGATGCCGTTGAGGCAGACCTGATAGGCCCAGATCGGAGCCATGAAGCCGATCCAGCGGCGAATGGGGATCGGCTCCCCCGGCTTTCCAATGCCGATCCAAATCAGACTGATCGAAAGGATTGCAATCGCGGCGGTTGCGAAGCCGGCCACCGCGCCGAGCGCACCGAGGCCCAGGGCTGCTCCGGTCAGAATGCCCAAGGTGCGCAGAGTGGAGAAGGTGACGTCGAGACGGGCCTGCTTTCCAAACCAATGCTGGCCGTTGAGCGTGCCGACGACAGTCGCATAGAGCGCGTACGCGAAGACCAAGACAGAGGCGATGCGAAGGAGCCGAGTGAGTTGATCGTCCAGGAGCAGCCGTGCGATCGCGGGTGCTAACACGAAGAGCCCGAGTCCGAGCGCGCCACCGAGCAGCGTTTGCACTCGCAGTCCCTGACGCAGCGTCACTTCAGCGCGGGCTTCGTCCTCGCTGACGAACTTGGACACCGACTGCATCGTCGCGACGATCAACACGTTCGTCAGAATGGCCACGCCACCCATGGCCGCCGAGTAAAGTCCAAACTCCTTAGCCTCGCCGAAGATCCTCGGGAGCAGCAGCTGGACCGCATAGCCGGTCACGATGAAGTAGCTTTTGGCGCCGGCAATCGACACCAGGCCGCGCCCAGCCCGGCGCGTCTCGTCCGAGGTGCTCACCGCGGCCGGTTGTGCCGCTCCCCGTAACCCTGGTCAAGGGTTGACTTGGATCGAGGCATGAAGCCAACTACGCCCCAGTGAATCCGTTCTTCTTCAAGTCGAGGCGGGGGGCCTATGGGCGCCTAATCTCGGCCACGAGCGTGCTGGCAGCGGTGGTGCTCGTCGGAGCGACCGCATACTACGGGGTGGGTGACGGAAGGTGGTCGTGGTTCGACTGTTTCTACATGACCATCATCACGCTCTCGACCGTCGGGTTTGCCGAGACGCTCGAGGGCATGAACGAGATACCGGAAGCCCGCGTGGTCACGATCGCTCTGATCGTTCTGGGTAGCGGCACGCTGCTGTATTTCATTTCTAGTCTCACTGCTTTGATTGTAGAAGGGGATCTGCAGGGAATTCTGAGGCGGCGGAGTATGGATCGCGCAATCGAAAAACTGAGCAATCACGTCATCGTCTGCGGCATCGGCACGACTGGGCGGCACATCGCAACCGAGCTTCGCGCCGTGGGGATTCCCTTCGTGGTCATCGAGAGCAATCGTGAACGACTGGATGAGCTCAACGAGGAGTTTCACGATTTGCTCCTCTTCGTCAACGGAGATGCGACCGACGACCACGTGTTGGAGTTGGCCGGCATCGCACGCGCCCGCGGTGTGATCTCGGCGCTCAATGACGACAAAGCCAATCTCTTCGTGACCATCAGCGCCCGCGCCCTCAACCCGAAGGCCCGAATCGTGGCGAAGTCGATCGAGCCTTCGACTGAAGCCAAGCTCCGTCGTGCCGGGGCAGATTCGGTGGTTGCACCGAACTACATCGGCG
>JBAVOF010000517.1:0-5477 GCA_049691835.1 Polyangiales bacterium | reverse complement strand
CTGCGAGGCCCAACGGGCTCTGAATGAAACATGTTCTACTGACAGCGGACTCGAACGCAAGCGGTCCTCAACGGTTGGCTATACTGTAATATTACACTTATATTTCAAACCATGCGCAGAGTGTTCTGGATGGCGCTGATTTGGTTGAGCGTGCTCGGGTGCGGAGAAGGCTCAGCTGGGGTCCCACGGCGTCTGGGGACCGGAGGCACGGGAGGGAGTCAGCTCGTCTGCAATTGCCCGCTCGGAGCGCAGTGCGCCGACGACGGTTCGTGCGTTTCAATCTGCGGCGAGGTGCCCGCCTGTGTGTTCGGTGGAACCGCCGGGTGCTGCGCTTCGGGTACGGCCTGCCAAGAGGGGCGGTGCGTCAGCGACTGCGGAAGCGGCGTGGAGTGCAACGGGGTCTGCTGTGATCCAACCGAGATGTGCTTTGAAGGATCCTGCGTCGCCCACTGCGACGACCCCTCTCGGCTCTGCGGTGACGACGAGGAGCTTTGCTGTTCGAGTGGCCAGGCCTGCATTGGGGGCAGCTGTGCGCCGCTTCGGAACGAGTGCATCAGCACGGAGGATTGCGAGATCGACGAGCTGTGCGAGCAGAGCCTCGGCGTGTGCATCCCGCGTGAGGCGGTCGAGGTGTGCGAGTTCCGACCTCCGGTGGGTGAGTTCGCACCGGTCATCGGGTGCCGGTGGACACCCCCAGAGGCGCCGGTGGGTGCAAGCACCGAGCAAGTCCAGATCGCCGGCATGAGCGAGGTCGTCATGACGCCTTCGGTCGCAAACCTCACGGACGACAACGGAGATGGCGTCACGGACGTCATGGACACGCCGGACATCGTTTTCGTGAGCTTCGACTACGGGGCGGACGGCTGCTGCACGAGGCGCGGCGTGGTTCGGATCGTGTCCGGCGGCTGCAACGGCGACGGAACCATGCTCACCCACGCCACCCTCAAAGGGCTCACATCCGACGATTGGATCGGGAATTCGAGCGGCATCGCGCTGGGCAATCTTCACCCGGACGAGATGGCTGAGGAGCGTGCCCCGGAAATCGTCGCGACCTTCAAGAACGGCGGAACCATCGCTTGGCACCGAATCGTCGATGACGGCTCGGCTTGGGAAGTCCTGTGGCAAAACGACGACCTGCCCACCAATCAGCATACACGCGGCGGGGCGCAGCCCTCGATCGCGGACCTGAACGCCGACGGCCGGCCAGAAGTGATCATCGGGAACGTCGTCCTCGATGGTCTCACGGGGAAAGGCCCCCGGGACCCGGGACTGCCAATCGATGCGATCGCCTGGGACGGGCGCGATCTCGAGCTGAATACACCCGGCTCGAATCTCGGGGTCGGCAACAACGCCTTTCTGGGCCCCGTGTCGACGGTGGCTGATCTCGACCGGGATGGGCTACAGGAAGTGATCGCCGGAAACACGGTCTACAACTTCGATGGCAGCGAGCGTTGGACCTATGCGTACACCACGACCAACTCGAGCTGCGGGGGCTCGCTCGAGTGCGACGGGTACAACGCGGTGGGCAACTTCGATGCCGACGATGACGGGGAGGTCGTCATCGTTCGGCTTGGCGAGCTGTTCATCCTCAACCACGACGGCTCACCGGTAGCCGGCATTCCCGTTCCGATTCGGATTCCGGGCTTCGACGACGACGTGACCGAGCCGACGTACTCGCCGGCGGCGTACGTGCCTTCGGCCGCACTGTACGACGAAGACGGAGACCTCTTGCCGCCGGAGCGAATCCTATGCGGTGGAGCCCTGCCGTTACCGGCTTACGACGACACGGGAAATCCGGTCATCAGCGAGGGCACTCAGGTTGTGGTCCATACCGCTGGCGCCAACGAAAGCGGCCCCCCGACCGTCGCCGATTTCGACGGTGATGGCTTTGCGGAGGTCGGGACCGCGAGCTCCACTGCCTACGTGGTGTTCGACTTCCAGTGCACCGGAAACCCGCTTCCTGAGGGGTGCGCGCGACAGTGGGTTCGGTGGATGGTCGAAAATGACGACTGCTCGAGTCGCGTGACCGGGTCGAGCGTCTTCGACTTCGAGGGCGACGGATCCGCCGAAGTCGTCTACGCCGATGAGACGCGTTTCAGGATCTTCCGGGGCTCCGACGGTGCGATCCTCTATGAAGACAACACCCACAGCAGCAACACTCGCCTGGAAATGCCCGTCGTCGTCGATGTAGACAACGACGGGAAGTCGGAGATCGTCGTGCCGGAGCCGAACCAGGACCCCACCCGCGGCGGCATCGAGATCTGGGAAGATGCGGCCAACAATTGGGTGCGGACACGACGAATTTGGAATCAACACACATACAGCGTGACCAATGTGACCGAGGACGGTCAGATTCCACGTGTGCCCGCACGGAATTGGATGCGATCCCGGCTCAACAACTTCAGGCAGAACGTCCAGCCGGGGGGACTCTTCGACGCGCCGGACTTCGTCGTGACCGAGATCTTCAGGCCCAGTTGCGATGAGAGCGGCTACACGTTGGCAGTGGTGGTCGCCAACGAGGGGTCACTGAGCGTTCCGCCTGGAATTCTCACGCACTTGCGCATCACCGGCACGGACGCGGAAGTATTCGACCTCGGCACGGTACCGACCAAGGGCTGGCTCCTGCCAGGGCAGTCCGAGCAGCTCGAGGTCGTATTCGAGATCCCCGATGGCCTGTCTGTGAGTGGTTTCGTGGTGTCCGCGACGGTCGATGATGACGGGATGGGCGGCCAGCAGTACAACGAGTGCGACGAGGAGAACAACGCGGCCACGTCGAACCCCATCCGCTGCCCCTCCGTCCACTAACCCCGCAGCCCGTACCCTTCCGGTGCACCCCGATCGAGGGGATTGCGGAACCTACCGGCTGAGGGATATACCCATTAGTCCAGTGCTTCGTCCATCCACCATCCCACCTGCGAGCCGGCTCCTGATCCGCCAGGGCGGGGTCGGCGACCTGCCCGGCGTGCTGAAGGTCTGCGAGACACATGCCGAGTACTGGGATGGCCGGCTTCCGAGCGAGATCCGCCTGAACGAGTTTTTCGACCGTGCGCTGCGTGCGCAAGATGACGTGTTCCAGTTTTGGATCGCGGAGAACGGCCACGGCTCGATGGTCGGGTGGGAGATGCTTTCGCCGGCCAGCGCCGATCCCGCGAGTCGACGATTGACAGCCGAGGCCACGACTTGCCTCGGTCAGCAAAGTGCTGGGCTCGGGCGGATGTTGGCGACACACGCGATTCGTCATGCCGCGCGGACGCCCCTGCAGTATGTCTTCGCCAAGGTTCCGACGCGCGATACGCTCATGGTCGGAGTGCTCGAGGCGGTCGGTTACCAAGAGGTCGGCCTGATCCCGGCGGCAGACAAGCCGCCGGCGCGGCCCGAGCAACTCGAGTTCGTTTACGTCGTCGAGCCCTAGTCCCGGTTTCCCGCGCTTGCCCTTGGCGGCGATTCGGATAAGGTGCCCGATTCGGGAGGCGCCATGGCGACCAAGCAAACGCCCACGAAGAAGACTCGGCCTGCAAGGAAGGCCGCGAAGAAGCGTCCGAGAAAAGCGCCCGGTAAAAAGCGCGCGAGCAAGGCGCCCGTGAAATCGAGCCGACCCACCAAGCCAGCCAAGGCTGGAGCCAAGCGCGCGGCGGAGGACTCTACGCCAGCGCCAGCGCCAGTGTCAGCGCCAGCTCCCGTGTCAGTGCTAGCGCCAGTGTCAGCGCCAGCTCCCGTGTCAGTGCCAGCGCCAGTGTCAGCGCCAGTGCCAGCGCCTTCCAGCAAAGACGACGCGTCGCGCCCTGCGCGCGGTGAGGCGTCCGCATCGAGGCCGCCTTCCTATCTTCAGGGCGTGCCTCGGGACCACGCGGAGCTGGTTTCTGGGCTTTTTCAGGTCGCTCGGGGCGCGGCCAAGGACATCAAGACGCTCGTCACCCAGGCAATAGCGATGAGCAACCGCAAGAACCACCACTCCGACCGATGAGCGAGCTCGATCGGATCGTCGTGGTTGGCGCGTCTCTCGCGGGATTGCGTGCCGTGGAGTTCATTCGGCGTTCGAGCTTCGATGGTCAGCTGGTCTTGATCGGAGACGAGCCGCACCTTCCCTACGATAGGCCGCCGCTTTCCAAAGAGGTGCTCCGTGGTGAATGGGGCGAGGAGCGATTGGCCCTGCGTCGAAGGAGTTACGATGACTTGGACGTGCATCTCGTGCTTGGCCAGCGGGCCGCGTCGCTAGACACCGAAGCGCGCGAGGTCTTGCTCGAAGGAGGGGACAGGATTGCGTTCGATGGGCTGGTGATCGCCACCGGCAGCCGGGTGCGCGAGCTTCCACATCAACCGCGGTTGACGGGCATTCACACGCTGCGAACCCTGGACGATTCGCTGGCGATCCGCGGAGCACTGCGGAGCAAACCGCGAGTGGTCGTCATCGGCGCGGGCTTCATCGGAGCTGAGGTGGCGGCGTCCGCTCGGCACTTGGGCCTCGAGGTGACCCTGGTCGAAGCCCTGGAAGCCCCGCTGGCGCAGAGTCTGGGCGTTCGTCTTGGGCGCATCCTACAAGAGGCGCACCAGCGTCGAGGCGTGCGAGTTCTTTGCGGGCGGCGCGTCGACGGCTTCGGCGGGGCTGAGCGCGTGGAAAGCGTGCGACTCGATGACGGCACCGAATTGGAATGCGACCTCGTCGTCATCGGAATCGGCGTCAACCCATCGGTATCGTGGCTCGAGGGTTCATCGGTCGGGCTTGAGGATGGGGTCCGATGTGACGAGTCGCTGGCTTCCAACATACCCGGCATCGTTGCAGCGGGGGATGTCGCAAATTGGTACAATCCGCTGTTTGAGGAGCGCATGCGGATCGAGCACTGGACCAATGCTGTCGAGCAGGCACGGCACGCGGTCTCGACATTGCTGGCCTCCCCCGGAGAATCGAAACCATTCGAGTCCGTCCCCATGTTCTGGTCCGACCAGTTCGAGCTCAAGATTCAGGGCGTCGGGAGGCCAAAGCCGACCGATGAGCTGATCCTGGTTGGTGCCGCAGCCGACGGCGAGAAGCTGATCGCTCTTTATGGTCGCCAAGGTCGCCTCGTCGGGGCGGTCACCTTCAACCAAGCGCCGAAGCTCATTCGGCTCCGAGCGCTCATCGGCAAGCGCGGCCAGCTCGATGAAGCCCTGAAGATCGGGGAGTCTTAGCTCTTGAGAATTCGAGAAACCAACGTCGAGGTTCCGAGCGGGCAGGATTGCTGCCACGCCTGGTTCTTCGTTCCGGAGCAGCTCGATGGCCCAGCAGCATGCATCGTTCTGGGCCACGGGTTCGGGCTCACGCGCCGCTGCGGCATGCGTGAATTCGCCTTGGCGTTCGCGAGCTCCGGCTACGCGGTGCTCCTGTTCGACTACCGCGGTTTCGGGGACAGCGGGGGGACGCCGCGCCAGGTTGTCTCGTTTCGCCGGCAGATCGAGGACTGGGAGGCAATTGTCCGGTTCGCACGAGCCCAGCCCGAGGT
>JBAVOF010000516.1:0-1676 GCA_049691835.1 Polyangiales bacterium | reverse complement strand
GTGGTTGGCTGCCCAACGGGCGCCACCGACTCCCAGGTCCCCGGGGCGCCTTGCGTGGAACGGTACGCCAAGTGCCGAATGCCCGATGGGCCGCTCGGGGTGTGCAACGACGCGCCGTGCCCGGAGGGCCAAACCCCGCCCTGCTTTCAGTGCGTCTCACAACACTAGTCCGGCGGGACGAGACGGTGTTGTCGCGCCGCGAGGACTAAGCGGCGCGCGGGCCGCCCTCAGGGGATTCGATGCTCAGCCGCAGGCCGAGCGCTTCGATGATGAGGCCGAGGCTCGAGAGGCGGGGGTTTCCGTTTTCGGAGAGGGTTCGGTAGAGCGTTTCGCGGTTGAGGCCGGTGGCTTCGGCGAGGTGCGCCATGCCGCCTTGCGCGTCGACGACGTCGCGGAGGCCGATGAGGAAGGCCTCGTCGCCTTCTTCGAGGCAGGCGGTGAGGTAGTGGGCCGCTTCGATTGGGTCCTGAAGACGGGGGAGGAGAAGGTCACGATAGGGGATGGTTGGCATCTCTATGCGCCCTCCAGTAGCGCTTGGCGCGCGCGATGTCGCGCGGCTGGGTCTGCTTGTCGCCGCCGCAGAGGAGAATGACGACCGTCCTTCCCTGCCGGGCGAAGTAGATGCGGTAGCCGGGGCCGTGGTGAACTCTGAGCTCGTGCAGACCGTCGCCGAGGGGCTTCACATCGCCGAAGTTGCCCTCGCGAACACGCGCGATGCGGGCTCGAATTCGCGCTCGAGCGCGCACGTCCCTCAGGGCCAACAGCCAGTCGTCGAACGGACAGCGGCCGTTGGGCGTCGTGTAGACGCGAACGCGGACCTCGGGGTACTTCATGCGAGAGAGTCATGTAGCCTATAGGCTACATCGCTCGGCCGATGAGTGCAAGCTGGCGCTGACATGCTTCGTTGTCATCGGCTGGTTCGCGAGGGAGGTGCGCGGCAGAGAACGTGCGCAGTGCTCTTTCACGAGGCCTCACAACGAAGCGCCGGCGGGCGGTTCAATCGTTGCAACGAAGCGGGATTGGAACTCGCGACATCGCGGAGCTGCTGGAGCTTTCGCAGCAGCGGGTGAGTCAGATTGCGCGGGGGACACGGTAGGCGAGCGCTTCGGGACGGCGTGCTGGTCTTATCGGGTTCTTTGGGCAACTTCGGGTGGGGGTGGCCAATGTACGGGTATGCGGGTGAGGTACCTTCAACGGCTGTTTCGCGAGGCGCGAACGGCAGGATTGACATTCTATAGGATTAGGACAAATTGTCCTAGTGATGGATAGATGGATTCGGCGGAGGCGCTTCGGGTCATTCGGGGGCTCGCGAGGGCGAACCGGATTCGACTCACCGCTCATGCTGCTCGAGAGGCGGTCGAGTGCGGGGCGACGCGCGATGACATCCGGTGTGCCCTCAGCGCCGCAAAACGCGTTCGAGCGAGTGGTAGGGGTCGTGCGTCGGACTGGACGGCCGTCGGTCCCGACTAGAACGGCGACGATTTGGAAGTCGCGCTCATCTTGGAGGACGGCATCCTAGTCATCACGGTCTACTGATGGAGCAGCACGGCGATGAAGACGACAGAGCTCAAGATAGAACTGGATGGGCGTACTTTTCGCGGTCGGGTTCCTTGCTCGGTGAGCAAGAAGCGGCCCGATCTTGGTCCGCTGATCCATATCGACGACCTGGGGGTGTT
>JBAVOF010000515.1:0-3990 GCA_049691835.1 Polyangiales bacterium | reverse complement strand
TTGTGATAGACGTTGCACAGCGTGTCGGTGAGCGTGCTTTGAAGCACCCTCAAGTCCTCGATGGTCAGACCTGACTCATCGAGCTGACCCTGCCGCAGTTTGACGTTCATCACCCGTTGGACCACCGCATCGAATTTCTCCCGAGTAGGCCCGTCCACGGTTCGGGCCGCTGCTTCGATCGCGTCGATGAGCATCAGGATCGCGGTTTCCTTGGTCCTCGGCCGCATGCCCGGATATCGAAATGCGGCGTCGGAGAGCCCCTTGGGATTTCCCGCTTCCAAGCACTTGTGCCAGAAATACTCGATGACGCTCGTACCGTGGTGGGTATAGGCGAACTCGACGACCGGCTCCGGGACACCGCCTTCCCGGAGGATGCGGGCGCCCTCGACGACGTGCGCCATGATCGCGTCGGCGCTGATGTCGGGCTCCAGCTCCGCGTGCGGGGACGGCTCACCCGGTAGGAGATTCTCCACGAAGTACTTCGCCTGAATCGTCTTGCCGAGATCGTGGTAGTACGCGCCCACTCGGGTCAGCAACGCGTCAGCCCCGATTGCCGCCGCCGCACCCTCGGCGAGATTGGCCATCGCACGGGCGTGTTGCCAGGAGCCCGGGGCCTCGCGCGCCATCTTGCGTAGGAGGGGGTGATCAACATCGGTGAGCTCCTGCAGACGGCCGCGCGTGACGACTCCGAGGGCCGCCGTCGCCAACCTTTGCAGCAGGACGGCAAGCACACCGGAAAGCATGCCTCCGGCGACGATCGACAAGACGATCGACTTGTCGAGCTTCGCGACGTCACCGATCACATCGATCCCGGTGCCGGTCGACATGGCTACGCTGATCAAAATCAATGCGGCGAACAGCCCAGCCGCAGTGCCCGCCACGAGCATGTGGGTCGCGTGCTTGCGGTCGTGGAAGAACACCACGACTCCGAGGGTCGTCGCCGAGTAGACCACGACCACCGGCATCGCGAAATGCAGGAACGAGGTACAGACGAGCGAGATGACGAGACCGGACGCGGTCGCCGTGCTCCGATCAAAATAGAGCGCCGCCCAGAGCGGTACGGTTGCCAGTGGCAAGAGAAATGGGGACACGCCCGTGAGCAGCAACACCAGCTTGGCGCCCACGCAGGTGGCGCCTACCAGCACCAACAGACCCGCTTGGGTGCGAAGCAGGCCTCCGCGACCGCCGGTGAACAGGCGTAGGTACGCGAGAAACATGTATGCGACGAGGAAGTAGCTGATCCAGATGCCCAACAAAGTCTCTTGTTCTGGGGGACGACGCTCCCGTTCGAACGCTCGAACGAGACGTTGCTCTTCCGGATCGCTCACGAGATCGCCGCGCCGGACGACCAAGGGCTGCGGCAGACCGCGATTGGGTCGAACCAGGTCTTTGGGCAGGTAGCTGCTGGGAATTCGAAGCGTTACGGGGGCAGGACGCGACGGATCGACGCGCAAGGGCTCGAGGACGAGCTCGGCCTGGCTAGCGAGGGTCACGATCGACGCGAAGACCGCGCTCAAGATCAAGCCCGAGGTGCGACCGGCGATGAGGCGTGTGCGAAGCATGGTGTACGAACCGTCCCGGGAGGCAGACCCTAGTGAGCCGCCTCTCCGTATTCAAGTGTTTGCTCGCCCTTGCGGTTCGGCATCGCCCCCTCGAACGCGAGGATACCGAATCGTCGCGGCACATGGAAATCGCCAATTCCCGTCGGTGACCATGCAACCGCCTGCTGGCGATCTGCCAGACGGTCCATCACGTACAAGTTGGCCCGCCATTGGTCCCCGATCGCGGGCGAAGCCTGATGCTTGTCGCCGAGACTGAACGCCTGCCACGGGATGGCGATTTCGACCGTGTACCCGTTGTCGGCCTGGTCGTCGTCGAGTGTTCCCCGACGCGCTACTCCGACGCGGACCTGACTATCCCAATCGAGGTGACCGAACGGTGGGGGAGCACGCCGCTCGTCGTATCGCGTATCGAATATCGTGGCTCGCGGCGACACCTCGATCTCGAAGTAGCTCTTCCCGTCGCCATGTGGGTCGATCATCAGCTCGACGCAGTCTTGTTCCCAAAGATGATCGTCTCTTCGAGTATGGCTCGCTCGAAGCAGCCTGTCGTCCACGTCGAAAGCCACGTACAGATAGCTGGCATCCCAAAGCAGCTTGGCGGACGCCTGAAAGGGCGCGGGCCCTCCCTCGCGTGTCCCGACGAATGAGCGAGTGCCATGGGCCGAGCTCCAGGCGGGATCCCGGAGCGAACCATCCAGCTTGGGTGGTTGGCCAGTCCGCACGACGGCGAGCATGGGCAGCCCTCCCACCGGGTCCGCGTCGGCAGTGCATGCGGCGATGAAGACGCAGAGCGACACGAGTAATCGGCGCGAGAGGCTCAGCGCGCGCATGCTCATCGACGTGACTTGCGGCGCGACTTTTTCTGCATCTTGCGTTTGGACTTCTTCTTACCCTTGTCGATGACGCGACGAGGCGGCGGCGTCCCGCGGGTACCGAGCCCCCCTTGCCCTGCAACCGCTGCTTCGAGCAGCGAATCGGCCAAGTTGGCCATCATGGGGTTTCCCTCGAGACCGCCCGTCTTGACCGCATCGCGCAAACGGTTGGCGGCTGCCATCTGCTTCATGCCGGGGATCTTCGACAGCATTCCCGCCTGCGATCCGATGCTGCCCATCATCTGCTTCATGAAGGCAAACCGTTGCAGGATTTCAGCAACCTGTTTTTCCGCCGTGCCGGACCCCTTCGCGACGCGAATCAAACGCGTCGGCTGCTTTTGAAAAAGCTCGGCCCTTGCGCGCTCCTGTCGGGTCATCGAGCTGACAATCGCCTTGATCTGGCCGATCTCGCGCTCGTCGACTTGGAAGCCATCGGGAACGCTGTCGGCAAAGAAGGGAACCTTGTCGAGCAGATCCTGCAATGGTCCCATGTTCTGCAGCATCTGAAGCTGCTCGAGGAAGTCATCGAGCGTGAAATGGCCGCGAAGCATACGCTTGGCGTCTCGCTCGGCCTTCTCCTCGTCGACGACTTCCTCGAAGTCCTTCATTAGGCCGACGACGTCACCCATGCCGAGGATGCGGCTTGCCATGCCCTCGGCTCGGAACTCCTCGAGCCGATCGAGCGTCTCGCCGGTGCCGACGAACTTCACCGCAGTCCCCGTCACGTTCTTAATTGAGATCGCCGCGCCGCCACGGGCGTCACCGTCGAGCTTGGTCAGCACCACGCCGCTCAAGCCCAGCAGCTCGTGGAAGGACTTCGCAGTCTTGACCGAGTCCTGCCCGATCATGGCGTCGACCACGAGAAACACGTTCTGTGGCTCGACCGTCGTGCGAATTTCGGCGAGCTCTTTCATGAGCGGCTCGTCGATCGCAAGGCGCCCAGCGGTGTCGTAAATTACTGTGTCGCACTTGAGCTTCTTGGCGTGTGCCAATCCGCGCTTGCAGATCTCGACCGGCTGACCACCGGGGATCGAGAACACCGGCACATGGATCTGCTCCCCGAGGACCTGCAACTGCTCGATGGCACCAGGGCGTGCAACGTCCGCAGCCACGAGCAAGGGCTTTCGCGCCTTGCTCACCTCGAGCAGCCGCGCCAGCTTTGCAGACGTCGTCGTCTTACCCGAGCCTTGAAGGCCGACCATCATGATACCCGTGAGCTTCGGCTTCTTCGCGAACTCGACGGGCTCCCCCTCAAACGCCATCATCGACTCGAGCTCGTCCTGGCAGACCTTCACAAACTGCTCGGCCGGGCCGACCTTCAGTCGTCGTTTCTTGGACTTCGCCGTCGTTTCGACCACCTGGCCGATTGCCTTTTCCTTGACCCGCAGGAGGAACGCCTTGGTCACGCCGAACTCGACGTCGGCTTCCAGTAGCGACAAACGGACGTCGCGGAGCGCTTGATCGATGTTCTCCTCGGTGAGCTCGGCGACTCCCGAGAGGCGATTGCGGGCGTTGCGAAAGCCCTTTGTGAGCGTCTCAAACATTCAGGGTTGGGT
>JBAVOF010000514.1:0-11980 GCA_049691835.1 Polyangiales bacterium | reverse complement strand
CAGGATCTCGGTTTTCAGCCGCAGAGGGGACGATCGGACACTTTGTTGTGGTTCGCCGAGTTGACGCTAGACGAGCTGCGCTCTGAAGGAAGCGCCCTTCGGCAAGGCGTGTCGAGCGCTGAGATGGTCGACAAATGGATTCGCCTTCTACGATCAGCCGATCATGTTGCCTGCTTTGATGGCGGCACTCTCACCCAACCGGCGAGACTTGAGCGGATAGTATTCCCGTGGCAGGAGGCCGATGCGATGGAACAGAAGGAGATCACGATCCATGGCAAGCGCCTGAATTACCGACTGGGCGGCCAAGGACCGCTCATTTTGCTGATTCACGGCATGGCGGGCAGCGCAACGACTTGGAGGCAGGTCATGCCTGCGCTGAGCAAGCACTTCACCGTTCTGGCCCCAGACCTCTTGGGCCATGGCGAGTCGGACAAGACCAAGGGCGACTATTCGCTCGGTGCCATGGCTTCTACGCTCCGCGATCTGATCGTGGGCCTGGGATACGAGCGCGCCACGGTGGTTGGGCAGTCGTATGGCGGCGGGATCGCGATGCAGTTCGCGTATCAGTACCCCGAACGCTGCGAGCGGCTGGTGCTCGTCGATGCAGGCGGTCTGGGTAAGGAGGTCAACCGGCTCCTTCGGATGCTGACATTGCCCGGGTCCGAAGCTGTTTTGCTTTTGGCCTGCGCACCGCCGGTCCGCCGCGTCGCCGAGGCGATCGGCCGGGTCGCGTTCCGTAAGAAGCTCGAGAACGACACGGTAATTCCCGAGCTCTGGCGGAGCTACTCGTCGCTTGGGGACGTCGAGGGGCGCCGCGCGTTTCTGCGCACGTTGCGCGCAGTGATCGACCCGCTTGGTCAATCGGTGAGCGCGAATGACAAGCTTTACCTGGCCGCGGGAATCCCGACGCTCATCATTTGGGGTGACAATGATCGGATCATTCCGGTCGAGCACGCCTATGCGGCGCACGCGGCGATCCCCGGAAGTTGGCTCGAGATCATCGAGGGGGTGGGCCACTACTCGCACGTCGAAGCGCCCGAACGCTTCGTCACCTCGCTCACCGAGTTCATCGAGTCCACGCGGCCGGCGCGGATCAAGGTGTCGCAGAAGCGAATTTTGCGGCCGCCTAACGCGACGGGTTCCGGGTTTGAATGGACCGGGCCGCGGCACGACAGTCAGCGCTCTAGGCCAGAACGTCTTGGCTGCTTGGATCGCGTTCGAACATGGCGTTGGCGAAGGGGCAGGTCGACATGATGCTCGTGTTGGTTTCGCGGGCCCAGGCGACCATGCCTTCGAAGAGGCGGAGGCCACCCTTCTGACCGCGCAATGAGTCGTCGACTTCGGTGTGGTCGATGATGATCAGGTCGTCACGCGCGCGGCTGAAGGTCATCTCTCCGAACATCTGGCCTGCTTCGTTCACGAGCTTGAAGCGGCCGCGAGGTCGGTCTTCTTCGAGTTCGACTCGGAGGGCGCCGGACGACATGGTACGAAGGATACCATGCGGCGCTCGAGGAGCGGTTTACGGGGTAGACATCATGTCTGACGAATGTGCGCTCACAGCCACCATGCATGCGACCGCTTCCGAGGCGTTGCAGGCGGTGGAACGCGCGTTCGCGAAGGCGCATGTGTTCTTGACCGAAGCGCATCAACTCGGTGGACTGGCGCTGGTGGCGCACTGGGACATGGAGGGCGATCATCGTCAGCTCTTGGTCGATGCGCTGCTCGAGGAGTCGGTGAATCTCGATGAGAGCGCGTTCGAGGCGCTGCAAGGGCCATGGGAAGGGGTGCTGACCGGCTCGCTTCACATCACGCTCGAGCACGAAGGCAGGGACAGCAAGGTGGAAGTGCCTGCCGTGCCTGGCTGAGGTTCGCGAGGGGATCAGGCTCGCTGGCGAGGTGGGCCGTCGTAAACGACGGCGCCGTCGACCAGCTCGATGACGCGTTCACATCGTTTCGCGAGGTCTTTGTCGTGTGTGACGATCAGGAACGCCGTGTCGGCCTCGGCGTTCCGGTTGAGGAGGAGCTCCATGACCTGATCGGAGGTCTGGGTGTCGAGGTTGCCGGTGGGCTCGTCTGCGAGGACGAGGGGCGGATCATTCATGAGCGCTCTGGCGACGGCAACGCGCTGCTGCATGCCGCCCGAAAGCTGTCTGGGCCAGGCCTCGGCCCATTTCCCGATTCCCATGGAGTCGAGAAGCGCCCGCGCGCGCGGCTTCATCACCGCTCGGAATCCGCCCTGGGCGGCAGCGCTCGCGAGCATGACGTTCTCGATGACGCTGAGTCCCGGCAAGAGGTGATGCGACTGGAAAATGAATCCAAGCTTCTCGCCGCGAAGATCGGTGAGCGCGCGCTCGTCGAGCTCCTCGACCGCCTGCCCCTCGATCAGCATGCGTCCTTGGGTCGGGCGATCGAGAAGGCCGATGATGTTGAGCAGCGTGCTCTTTCCGGAACCCGAGGGTCCGACGAGCGCGACGAGGGCTCCTTTCGTCATCGAAAGATCGACGCCGTGCAGAACCTCCGTCGTGACTCCGTCGGTGTAGGATTTGCGGATGCCTTGCAGCTCTAGGAGCGCTGCCGCGGGGTTCATTCGTCGCCTCGAATCGCCGCGGCAGGGTCGAGATTGGCGGCCTTCCGTGCGGGTAGATAGGCCGCGAGCACGCCCGTCATAATGGAAACGGCGAGCGCCGTGAGCAAGAGCTTCGGTGTGACCGTGATGTCGAAAAGCGCGCTCGATTCAATGAGCTCGCCTGCGGCCGCGCCGAGGCTGGTCCCGAGCAGCGCTCCAGCGAGCCCGAAGATGAACCCTTGGCAGAGGAAGATCGCGAGCACAGTACCGCGCGAAGTTCCGACGGCGCGGAGGATGCCGATCTGACCCCTGCGCTGGACGACCGTGACGCTCAAGACGCTCGCGATGCCCATCGCGACGGCGAGCAGGACGAAGATCCGAATCATCGTCGTGGAAGCGTCCTGAGACCGGAGCCCGGTGAGAAGATCTCGATTGCGCTCCATCCAACTCTCGGTGGGTACTCCGGTTCGGGATTCGACCTCCCGTGCGATCCGCTCGGCTTCGTATACGTCGGCTACGCGTGCGTCGATCTCGGTGATGTCGCCCACTCGGCCGAGAAGCGTTTGCGCGTTTCGCAAAGAGGTCACCAGCCAGCGCCCGTTGACCGTTTCGTTTCCAATGTCGAAGACCCCGACGATGCGGAGCACGCTTTCTCGGTCTCCACTTCGAACGCGGATCGGATCCCCCATGTGCGCGCCGAGCTTCTCCGCAAGGGACTGGCCGATCACGGCCTCGTCGCCGCCGAGTCGGTACGTCCCTTCCGTGAGGTTTGCGCGAAGATCGACAATTCGGCGCAGGCGGTCGGCGTCCGCGCCCACCAGCAAGACGGCTTCTTCGGCCGCACCGCGGTACGCAAGCGCGGAGCCGCTGACCTTGGGGCAAGTGGCGACGACGCCCTCGGTTGCTTCAACTCTACGAACCGCTTGTTGCCACTGATCGAAGGGCCTCCGCCGTGGCTCGGAGGGCTCGATACGGCGGGCGAATGCGATGCCTGGTTCGCGCATGAGCGCCCGAGGGGGCGTTTCCTCCGGCTCGACTGTGATGTGGGCCTGACTGCCCAGCGTCTGCTCGAGCAGGTTGACCTGAAGCCCCTCGATGATTGCGGAGACGAAGACGAACGCTGCAATCCCGATCGTGACGCCGGCGAGAATGAGCAACGACTGGGTCCGGCCTTCGCGCAGGAATCTCCAAGCGAGCTGGACCGCGAGCACTAGCCTCCTCCTTCGAGTGCTTCCACGGCTGGACGCGTCCTTCGAACGCGCACGGGATCGTCCTCCTCCACGGGCAGAGCGGGCGAGAGTACCTGGTCATCCTCGCTGAGGCCCGATACGACCTCGATGAGATCATCGCCCTCGAGTCCCAACTTCAGCTCACGGCGCTGCGCCTCGCCTTCCGCCACGACGAGGACCCAAGGTGCTTCACCACCAAGGTCGCGTATGGTCCAGCTCGGCAGAAGCAGCGCATTCTCGACGCGCCCCACTTCGATTTCGACGGTCACCGTCATGTCGGGTCGGAGGTTTGCTTCGTCGTCGATGCCGAGATCCACTTCGACCGTACCTCGAACCGGGTCGACCGAGGGCGCGATGCGATCGATGGAGGCATCGAGGCGTTGATCGGGAAAGGCCTCGGCGGAAACCAGGGCGCGCTGACCCACGCGTAGGAGCGCGAGGTTCGATTCGTCGGGTTGGATGCGCACCTGCAAGGGCCCGTCTCCCGCGAAGGTCAGCAGTGGCTCGCCTGGTTGGACGACCTCCCCGCGTTCGATGTATCGCTTGAGGACGACGCCCGACGAGGGCGCGCGAATCCGCGTGTGCTCGACGTTGACCTGCGCGGCCTTGAGCCGGGCTTCGGCACGGGCGAGAGCTGCGGCGGCCGCCGCCACGTCGCTTCCCTTGGGAGCGGCCGCGGCGACTTCGAGAGATGCGGAGATGCGCTTGCTGCGCGTCTGATCGCGGTCGCGACGGGCGCGCTCGAGGCTGAGCTCGCTCACCGCGCCCGTGCCGTAAAGCTTGTCCTGGCGCCGGTACTCGGCTTCGGCCTGCTTGGCGTCGATGTTCGCTTGCCGGAGGGCTTCGACCGCCATTTTTCTTCCTAGACCTTGCACACGGGAGAGTCGCGCCTCCGCTTCGGTGACCGCCGCTTCGGCTTCGGCCAGACTCGCGAGCGCATCGTCATCGGCGAGTCGTACGAGAAGCGCATCGGCCTCGACTCGATCGCCATCGTCCGCGAGCAGCTCCGCGACCGTGCCAGGAATCATCGCGCCCAGCTCGGACTGCCGGCGCTGAATGACTCGACCGGAGGTCACGATCGTCTGCACCATGGGGGCCCGGACTGGACTGAACGCATCGACACGCCGGCCTTCCGTCTTACGGAAGAGCCACCCGGCACCGAACGCGAGCGCCGCAGCAAGCGGCACGATCCAAAGCAAGTGTCGCTTGCAAGCGGTCACGTGAGGGACTTATCCCATTCGGCCAGCGTTGTCAGTGTGAAGGAGCGCTCAGAACAAGACGACGGGAGCGTATCGGGGCAGCGTGACAAATTCGATCTTGGGGTTTGCGGCTTCTTTGGCTTGGAGGAACTGGAGGAGCTTCTCGTCGCCTTTGGAGACCAGGGCGGCTCCGCGGACCATTCCGGTGAAGGGGCCTTCGATCGGGCCGGTGAGGCTGTCCCAGTGGATCGGGATCACCCGCTTCGGGTTGGTGCGTTCGATGCTTTCCTTCCAATAGGTCTCGCGGTAAGCGTCGGTTTGGGAACCGAGCGCGCCGACACCGAGGAAGACGACGTCGGCGTCGTAAGGTTCGAGGGCACCTTCGACGAAGCCGGCGCTGCCTAGGATCAGCCATGTGCCTTTGGGGTGCGCGACGTGGAGGGCATAGGCCTCGCCGACTTTGTAGTCGAAGGCGCCGGCGGGTGGCGTGAGCGGCGCGTCGATCTCCGGGTCGCCGAGGGCGCGTTCGGCCATCGCGGGGTCGGGAAACTGGAAGTGGCGGAGCTCGATCGGGGTGATGGTGAACTTGCCGAGCGCGATGGGCTCGCCGTTGGTGACGACACGGATTTGATCCTCGAGAAGGCCCCAGCCGCGACCGATGTTCGCCGTCGACTCCGAACCGAGGAGCAGCGCACCCGTTCGCTTGGCCACCTCGGGCGCGTCCATGGCGTGGTCGTAGTGCGAGTGGAGTGGGAAGACGGCCGCCAGCTTGTCGACTTCGTTGTGTTCGAGACCTCGGGTGATCGCGTCGAGGTCGGGCTCGATCTTGCCCAAGAGGATCCGAAGGGGGCCGGGGCGCGAGAACCAGCCATCGGTCATCCAGGTGGTGTCGCCGTCGGAGAAGACGAGGGTTGCGGTTCCGGTGTAGCGGACGGTGATCGCGCCTTCGGGGATCGATTCCGCGGGAGCAAGCGCCCAGTTGGGGTCGACCGGGGGCGCTTGGTAAGTGGTGAGGAGGAACGCTGCCGCGGCAATGGCGATCCCAAGGAGAAGGGCGATGCCGAAGAGGGTCATGCGCGCGATGCGGGACTGCATGGGGAGATGGTAACCCGGCAAGGCCCCACCGTTTGGGGACGCGCGGGATTATTTTCGATCGATCAATCGATTTGAAAAACTGAGCGAGGACCCCAATGACCCAAGCAACCCTCCCCTTGCCCAAAAGGATCCTAGTTTCAGGGCTGTCCCTCGTGGCGCTTGCTGGCCCCTCGGGCGCAGTAGCCTCGGGAGGGCCGTTCGCGAACCCAGTGGTCACACGCCAAGTTTCAGATTCGGCGAGCAACATCGCCTGGGGCGAAGCAGAGGCGGAGCTCGGGCGCGCGCTCGACGAGATCTTACCGGTGGTGGCGGACTACGCCCGGTACGAAACGTTCATGCCGAACTTCCAGCGCTCCCGCGTGCTCGCGCAGAGGGGCTCGCGGGCATGGGTCTACATGGAGGTGAGCGCCGCGGCCGGCGCCCTGAGGCTCTGGGGTCAACTCGATATGAAAGAGCGCACGGAAGAGACGGACGGCGCACGCGTGATCGAAGCGACCCTCCTCGAGGGAAACATCGAGGCCTTTCGGGCCGAGTGGCGGCTAGAGCCGAGCGCCGACGGCGAGCGGACCCGGGTCGCGTTCCGAATCTTCGTCGATCCCGATCTGCCCCTCCCGGCCTCGTTGATCAGCCGCGAGAACGAGCCCGCCGCAGGACGAAGCATTGAAGCGCTCCGCACGCGTCTCGAAGGGAAGCTCCCTTGACACCCGGAGCCCACACGAGAAGCATCTCGCCGGGCGCCGACCCGCGCCCCGAGCCAGCCATGAACACGCGTCGATATGACCCCGAAGCCGCGCGAGGTGACATTCTGCAAGCCGCAGAACGCCTGTTCGCGGCGAAGGGCTTCGACGGTGTCTCGACCGCGAAGATCGCCAAAGAAGCCGGGGTGTCACAGAGTCAGATTCACTACCACTTCGAGACGAAAGAGAAGCTTTGGGAGGCGATCTTCGAACGCCGGTTCGCCGACTATTTCGCGGCTCAATCGACCCTGCTTCACACCGAAGGGATGGACGACATGGCTCGGATGGAGGCCTCGATCCGATCGTACTTCGGGTTCTTCGAAGCCAATCCGCACTACATCCGTCTACTCGGACGTGCTCAGCTCGACGCCCCCGAAGACCCCGCCGAGCGGGAGCTCGGCGCGGCGGACGAGATGGGTGCCGAGCTCATGCAGAAGGGATCCGAGGTCATTGCAGAGGCGCAGCGGATCGGCGCCATCCGCGACGATGTCCGGCCGGACTTCGTCATCGTCGGATTTCTCTCGATGGTGGCCTACTGGTTCCAGGGCGGCCGCCTCTTCATGTCAGAAGCGGGAATCGAAGGCCGTGAGGCACTCGACCCGCAGTACCTGGACTTCATTCTCAAGGTCTACCTCCGGGGCATCGCTCCATAGGAACGTGGAGAACGGCATGATTTCCAACAGTTCTACCGAACGCATAAATCAATCGATTGATCGAAATCCGTTCGGCCTAGTGACCAACCTCGGTTGGGAACCGACGTGGAGCTCGCAGATGCTTCCGTGCATCTCGCTTCGCACCGAATGGATCTTCGATCAGGTGGTCTTCAACGTCCTCTCGCCCAGCGTGGGCATCAACTTTGGGATTTGAAAGGGAGGCAGCGATGACGATGTATCGACGCGATGTCTTGATCGGAGCGGGCTCGGTCATGACCGCTGCCGTGTTCGCCCAGGCCTGTGGACGTGCCGAGTCCGGACCTCGCCCAGTCGACGGCAGAGATGCGATCGACTCGCCGATCGTCGGGGCGCTTCGCTACGGCATCACCGCACCAAGCGCGCACAACACGCAGCCGTGGCGAATTGAGCTCGTCTCCGCGACCGAGGCGCGCCTGTACATGGATCGGGAACGCCTGTTGCCGGCGACCGACCCGCCCGCACGTCAAGTGCACATCAGCCACGGCACCTTTCTCGAGGTCACGGCGATCGCAGCAACCCATTTCGGCAATCGGGCGGAGATCGAGATCCTTCCGGACGGCCCGATGCATTACGAGCAGTTCGGAAACAAGCCAACCGCTCGAATCCGTCTGCTCGAAGCTCCGGACAGCGCGGTCGACCCCTTGTTCTCGCAGGTTCTCGAGCGGCGGACGAGTCGGCTCCCACACCAAGGTCCGATGGTCACCGAAGACGAGCTGGCCACGATCCGCGCGCACACAGCCCCTGGCAACCTGAAGATGGGACTCATCCCAGAAGCCCAGCTCCCCGAGGCCCTTGCACTCGTGCGGGACGCGATGGCCATCGAGGTGAACGACCACACACTCTACGATGAGACGCGAATCTGGTTCCGGTTTTCGAAGCGCGCGATTCGAGAACATCGAGACGGCCTGAGCGTCAACACGGCGGGCCTGACCGGGGCTTCGGCCGGTGCCGCCAACCTGTTCTTGAGCTCCAAGAACTTTCAGAAAGAAAAGAACAGGAAACGCTTCCTCGAAACCTTCGGCGAAACCGTCGCGAGCTCGCGCGGGCTCCTCACCATGACCACGCCGAGCAACACCATGGTCGACTGGCTCGAGACGGGGCGCGCCTATGTGCGCGCGCAGCTCGCAGCGGAGACCCTTGGTCTTCGATTCCAGCCGGTGAGCCAAGTCCTTCAAGAGTACCCGCAAATGGATGCCCTGAGGCCGAAGCTCGATGCACTCCTCGGAATCGCAGCGCCAGCGAAAATTCAGATGCTCGTTCGCCTCGGACGGACTGCAACGCCGGGCCTCTCACCGCGTCGCGCCGTCGATGACTTCTTTTTCGAACCCGATTCAACGAGAGCCGTTTGAGCGGCTCACGGCAGACTCTTCCCTCAACCCAACCCATCAAGGAGAACACCATGCGAACAGTCAGCCTCACCCTCGTTGCTCTAGCGCTCGTCTCGGTCGTGCACGCGAAGTCGGCACGCGCTCAGGAGCTCGACCTCACGCTTCCGTCGGACGCGGCCCGCGAGTACAAGCTCAGCTACGAAGAGTACCGGGTTCAAGAGCTCGAACGCGGTGCGCGCCGATCGCGCAACGCGCTCATCGGGACTTCGGCCGCCGCTGCCGTAGGGCTGGCCTTGGTCATTCCCGCGACGAGCGGCCAGTGCGACTCGGTCGTAGTCGATGGGGAGGATGAGTGGGACTGCACGCGCGCCGGCGATGCCTTGCTCGGTGTCGGCTCACCGCTCGTGTTCGGAGGACTCACGGGCGCCGTCGTGTCCGGAATCATTCTTGGCGTCCGCAAAGGCAAGCTTCGACGCCTGAACGACAGCTTCTACTACCCAAGCACGCGCGCGGTTCGCTGGGATGAACGAAGCTCACGTTTCGTTTTCTAAGGGCGAGCCTGTTGGAACGCCAACCCCGCTGGAGGTCTGCGATGCGAAGAGAAGAGGTAATTCTGATTTCTGGAACTTCTCGCGGCTTGGGCGCTCACTTGCGTGCATCCCTCGTCGCAAAGGGACATGTGGTTTACGGTTCATCCCGACGAGCCGACGTCTCGGACGCGTATGAGCTCGAGCTCGACGTGACGAAACCCGAAGACTGTCAGTCGGCGGTGGCGCAGGTCATCGAACGCGAAGGTCGCGTGGATGCGCTGATCAACAATGCGGCGAGCCACCTGCTCGGCGCCGCGATCGAGACTTCCGAAGCGGAGCTCCGGGGCCAACTCGAGCTCAACTTTTTTGGCGCGGTTCATCTGACACAAGCCGTGCTTCGAAGCAGCATGATCGCGCGTCGTTCAGGCCGAATTATCAACATCAGCTCGATCGGCGGTCGCCTGGCAACGCCGTTCACCTCGGCTTACTCCGCGAGCAAGTTCGCGCTTGAAGGCTAGATGGAAGCGCTGCGGCTGGAGCTTCTTCCGCTCTCGATTTTCGTTTCGAACCTCGAACCCGGGTTTCTGCAAACCGGGACCACCGGCGGTTCGGTTTACTCCGTGCAGGATCGCGATCCGTTTTTCGCCGAGACCCACGAAGCCACCCGTCAGCACATGCTGCAAGAGGGGGCGAAAGGGCTACCGCTCGATCGCGTGGTCCGAGTGGTCGATGAGATCCTCGACGCAAACGCGCCGAAGCTTCGCTATTCAGTCGATGGACTCGTCCCTCGCCTTGCGCTCCTGCGCGCGATGACCTCGTCCTGGACCTTCCTTACCAATGAGGGTAGGCGCGATTATCGATGGCGACGGCCTTGGGCGTGAGGCGGGCGTGGCGATTGCGTCCATCGTCTTCCTCGGTGAGATCGACGAATCCGTCCCGAACGAGCGGCTGAATGCTGCGGCTGATCGTCGAGAACAGCCCGGAGGTTTCCAGTTGCACATACAACTAGAGTTCTGGAGGGAAGTATGTCACGCGAAACCATCATCCCGGCCCGAGCTTGGGCACCCTTCTCACCACCCTCGCCGTCGCAGGCCTCGCTCTCGAGGGCTGCAGAGGCGGCGAAAGCCATGCGGCGGCGGAAACCGCGCCGCTTCCGGTCGTGACCGCCGAGCTCCGGCGGCTCGAGAGCGATGAGGTGCGTCGAGTCTTCACCCGCACCGTCCGCAGTCGCCGTGCGAGCCGGCTTGGTTTCCAGCGGGGAGGCATGGTTTCCAAGGGCATGACCGGAACAAAGGTGCTCTGCGCGCGGCGCCGCCAAGCGCCATAACGACTAGGACCGCGCAATTCGGCTCTCCACATGAGTCCGATGGGCTAAGAGAGCTCAGCCCAGAAAGCCCGCCCGAGCCCGCAGCGCTCATGGTACGTTGCGCGGCACGCCGATGCGGGAGGCGAAATCAAGAGATGAACGCGGCGCACCGAAGCGATCACTGCGTTTGGCGCGAGTTTGTTTTCTCGCCTCTGGATCGCTGTTGCTCACTGCCAGCCAGGTCGACGCCCAGCCGCCCGCAAACGAGATGATTCCCGCTGAGCCTGCTAGGCAAAAAGAGGCGGTCGAGTCGGCACGACCCGACGACGACAACGCCGCCGGAGACCTTCCGGCGTCGCTCGAGGAAAACCACTTCATCCCCGACAAGGTGTTTGCGAGAATGGTGGAGAATCCGGTCTCCGGCATTACGAGGGTGCCCGTCCTCAACTCAACCTTCTTTGGCGTTCCACCGAACAATCGAGTCGCCAACGCGTTTGTGCTGGCGCCCATCCTGCCTGCTCTCTTCCGGGGTGGCTGGAGCCTGGTCACGCGTACGGTCATTCCGGCGGTGGTCACGGTGCCTGTGGGAACCGAGCGTACCACTGGCTTCGGAGACATCACGTCCGAAGTGCTGGGGCACAAGCTCGTCAAAGGAAAGAAGGACCAGTTCTATGACATCGCCTGGGGCCCATTCGCTGGTTATCCGTCGGCCAGCGATGATTTCCTCGGGACTGGTCGATGGAGGTTGGGACCGGAGCTCACGCTCGGCATCTCCGCGAAAGCGTGGGTCACGGTGTTGGCGGTGCGAAACGAATGGTCGGTTGGGAGCGACAGAAACCGAGCCGACGTCAACGCGCTGGTCCTCGACTACCTCCTTTTCTACAACCTGCCCAAACTGTTTTACTTGGTCTATGAGCCGATCATCACGGCGGACTGGGAAGCCAGCCCGGGGGACCGCTGGACGCTCCCCGTTGGGATCGGGTTTGGCAGGCACCACCGGATCGCAAACCGGCCGCGCCTGGGGATCACCACGAGACTGAGTGGGTTCTACAACGCCCTGAGGAGCAACGGGGATCCAAAGTGGCAACTGCTCGGCACCTTGGTCTTCTGGAAGCCCAACCCCGTGGTGTTTGAGATTGACTGATGCGAGCGCTATGACCCGCAGTCTCCCGGTGCTGTGCACGCACCGAAACGCTAGCCCGGTGCACACGAAGACAGGAGAAAAGCGATGAAGTACGGATTTACCCTTCTTGCTGCCGCTACGGCGATGGCATTCGTGTTCGCTTGCACCAAAGAGG
>JBAVOF010000513.1:0-3644 GCA_049691835.1 Polyangiales bacterium | reverse complement strand
GGGTATCTGCCAGCTCGAGGTTCACGATGAGTTGCGTCCGCTAAGGCGCACCCGCCCCACTGGCGTTGGACTCGCCCCGTGGTTCACGCTAGACGTAGCCCAGGGAGCCTCTAGAATGCGGAACACGACAACCAAGCTAGCGCTCATCGCAGTACTGATCCTCGCTGGATGTGCGCCGAAAGTCACCACCAGGACTACCTACGACGACTCGGTCGATTTTGCGAGCTACCGAACGTTCGGCCAGGCCCCGCCACCGGCGGCCGTGGAGGGCATTCCGGGCTACAGCGAGATCACCGGGCGCAAGATCCAACAGCGCATCGCATACATCCTGGAGCAAAGGGGACTCCAGCCCGCGAGCTGGGATGAGGCTGATCTTCAGGTCACCTTCACTCTCGGTGGCCAGGTGCGGCAACAGGTCGAGTACTGGGGCGGCTATGGCTGGGGCTGGTACGGCCCTGGGGATGTCACGACCGAAGAATACCTAGAGGGAAGCCTCGTCATCGACATGGGTGATCGCGCGGCCAAGCGACTGATCTGGCACGGGTACGGCTCAGAAGACATCTTCTCGCAGGCCACGGACGAGCAGAACGTCATGCGTGCAGTGGATGCTTTGCTCGCGAAGTTCCCGCCCCCCAACGGTGTTACGGGCAAATAGGCGGCTGGCTGCTCAACGCTCCATTTCCTGCATCTACTTCATCAGCTCATCGCGCATTTTCTCGTGCTCTTCTCGTGTCGTGGGTGCTTTGACCGGTATGTCGCCCACTCCGCCTGCCGAAATGTGCATCTCTTGGATCTCATAGTCCTGCGGCGGCGAGAAGCTCTTACTGTCGACCTTGTGCTCCGCGATCTTGGCCACCTCGATGCCGCTTTCCGCGCCCTGCCGGCCCTTGTTCACGACCCTCATGGGAAAGCCGGGCTTGAAACCCAACTTCGCCGCGGCCTTGTTCCAGTCCTGGATCGGATCGCTGGGCCCATCACCGCCGAAACCCATCGCTTGCGACCAGAGCTGGGCCGAGTACTTGTCGCTCAACCAGAGCTCGGTGATGTCACCGGTGTCCTTGTCGATGATGCGGATATGGCGGGTCGTCTGACCGCCGACCTCTTCGGGTCCTAGCTTCTCGACCTCGAGCTTCGCCAGGTCCAGCTCGGTGTCAGGCTCCGGGCCGATCGGCGCCTTGTCGAAGGTATCCTTGGGAACTTGCAACGCAAGCCTTCGCCTGTGATCCAGCATGTAATTGTATCGGCCCGTGGACGGCTTCAGGTAACCGACTTTGCGCATGGCGCCATCACGGCTCGTGATCATCATCTCCATGCTCACGTCGCCGTTCTTGGCGATGAGAACCGTCATTGCGGCAAACCCAGCGCTGGCGGCGTCCGTGCCCCTGAACTGGATCTCTCCCTCGAATGCCAAGGCGGGTGTCGACACGGCGATGGCGATGAACATGACGATGAACGGGACCAAGGTGCGCATGAAGCCTCCTCGCCAGCCCGACAGGGCGGAACGACGCCGGACTCTAGCTCGGATGGGTGCCGATGATCCAGGTCTTGGGCTGACAGTAGATGACCTCGATCACTCGAGAGCAGCATTGCGGACCGCGATGATCTCGCAGGTGACCTCGCTCTTTGGGCGCCGAACGGTGATCTCGTCTCCCACTTGGCGAGACAGGAGTGACCGCCCGAATGGTGAGTCCATGCTAATCCACTTCTTCGTCGCGTCGGTCTCGTCCGGGCCGACGATGCGGAATGTCTGCCTGTCGCCGGCCTCGTCCTCGACGGTAACCCAACTACCGAAATACACCCGGCCGTCGTCAGGCGGCTTCTCGTCGACGATGGTCAAGACCTTCAACCGTTGCCCCAAGAAGCGGAGCCTTCGATCGATCGCCGCGAGGCGCTGCTTGCTGTACTGGTACTCCGCATTCTCCGAGCGGTCGCCCTCCGCAGCCGCGACTTGAACGGCCTTCGCCATCTTGGGCCGCTCGAGAGTCCACAGGCGATCCGCTTCTTCCTCGAATCGTCGGTACCCTTCCGGCGTGATGTATCCCGGTTTTCCCGACGTATCCGGTCTGGTGCGATGCCGTGTCATCGTAATGGAGCGCTATGGCAATGGCGCATGGCTAGGAAACGGCGGCTGAGGGCGGCACCGGTCATCGGGCCTTGTCAGTCTGCGCCTCGATGGACTCGGTTGCCTGATCGCTTCGCTTCGCGGCCTCGGACAGTGTTTGGGCGGCGCGCTTGCGCGCTTCGGCGACCATTTGATTGGCCCGCTTGTCCGCTTCGGCGACGAGTTGGTCGGCGCGCTTGTCGGTCTCCGCTCGAATGCGCTTCGCCCCCTCCTTGGCCGCGATGGAAGCCACGGGGTTGCCCGCGCCCTCTCGCTCAACTTGAGTAGCGCGGGCATATCCTTCTTTTCGCGTCAGTGCCGCGACTTTGGCGGCCTCTGCGCGGATTTGATCGGCGCGCTTTTCCGCCTCTTCGATGAGTCGCTGCGATTGTTCGGCGAGCTCTTGCATGCCGCGCGCCTTCTGTACGGCGAGCTCGGCGGAAAGCGTATCGGCGACGGCTCCCCGAAGTGCCTTGGTGTCCAGATCCACCGACACCCGCGGTGCCGTGATCGAACCAGTCAGGTTTGCACGCACACCCACCGTTTTCGCCTTTGACAGGTCGAGCTTGAGCATCTTAGCCTCTTTGGCGAGCTTCGATGACAGCTTGTCCAGCGGGACGTCGCTGGTGACTTGATACTTCATCTCCTGGTCGAGACCGTGGGTCCCGCTGAGCTCCATGGTGATTCCGCGCGCTTGGACTGGGAAGGGGCTGACGTGCACGGCGCCATCTTCGATCCTGAAGCGCGTACGAACACTCTCGATGTCCAAGGGTTTTGGGATGCTCGGGATGGCATCGCTCAGTGCTGCTAGTGGTTTGAAGTCGCTACTGAGCTTGCTCTGAACCGCAGCCACGATACCGCTTGCGTCGATCGAGTCCAGCTTCGGCGATAGATCCTCGCCAAGTGTGCCGCTTGCTTTGAGATCCGACGAGAAGCGGCCGTCGAGGAAGCGCGCGATTGGCGCGTAGGCCCGCATGGAGGGAAGCTGCTCGAAGGCGTCCGCGAATCGAACCTTGCTGACCTCGTAGTCGACATCGAAAGTGGCCGGGCCGTCGATCGGAGTCGCCACCTCTCCGTCGAGCTTCATCACGCCGCCGAGGGTATCCGCGCGCACTCCTTCGAGGACGAGCGTCCGATTGCGAAGGCGACCCCGGCCCCTGAAATCATTCAGCATCAGGTCTCCGTAGGTGAGCTTGCCCACTGTGAACTGGAGCTTCGCATCCAGGTTGCCGGGCAGCATGAACGGGCTCGTCTCGCCTTCCGGCCCGGCTTCCTCGCCGGACAGGAAATCCTCCACGCGAAGTCGCCTCGACTCCAGACGCAGGTTCGCTGTGACTTCTCGATCGTCCAGCAGCATCGTGATCAACGGAGACGCGAGACCGCTCAACTTGATGTCGCTGTCCCCAACCTGGGCCGCTAGCTCGTGGATCGTCGTGCTCTCGGGGGAGAGCGCGATCCGGGCGGTGCGGATGTGGATCGCCGCAGCGTCGGCCGGTCGATAGAGCAGATCGGTGACGGTGATGTCCCCGGTCAGCTTCTCGAC
>JBAVOF010000512.1:0-2295 GCA_049691835.1 Polyangiales bacterium | reverse complement strand
CTCCTGCGCCGCGTATTTCAGCATGGAGTTCATGTTGAGCGAAGCGCTGCCGATCTACTCGGGCGGGCTTGGCAATGTGGCCGGCGACCAGCTCAAAGCCGTCAGCGATCTGGGCGTGCCGGTGGTCGGTGTGGGACTGCTCTACCAGCAAGGCTATTTTCGTCAGGTGATCGACAAGGACGGGGCGCAACAGGCTCTCTACCCATATAACGATCCCGGACAGTTGCCGATTACGCCGTTGCGTCAACCGAACGGCGAGTGGTTGCGGTTGGAGATCGCCTTGCCCGGTTACTCGGTGTGGCTACGCGCCTGGCAGGTTCGGGTCGGTCGTGTGACGCTGTACCTGCTGGACAGTAATGACGCGGCGAATTACCCCGCGCATCGCGGCATTACCAACGAGCTGTATGGCGGCGGGCCGGAGCTGCGCCTGAAACAGGAGCTGCTGCTTGGGATTGGCGGCTGGCGACTGCTCGCCGCGCTCGGCCTGCAACCGGAAGTCTGCCACTTGAATGAAGGGCATGCGGCCTTCGCCGTGTTGGAACGTGCCCGCAGTTTCATGCAAGAGACCGCGCAACCCTTCGAGGTCGCGCTGGCCGTCACCCGGGCGGGCAACCTGTTCACCACCCACACGGCAGTAGCCGCCGGCTTCGATCGTTTCGCGCCGGCCCTCATCGAGCAATACCTCGGCGGTTATGCCGCGCAGAAGCTCCGTATATCACTCCACGATTTGCTGGCCCTGGGGCGCAGCAACCCGAACGATGCGTCGGAACCTTTCAACATGGCCTATTTGGCGATTCGCGGCAGCGGCGCGGTGAACGGCGTGAGTCGCTTGCACGGCAGGGTGAGCCGGCATCTCTTTCTGCCGCTCTTCCCGCACTGGCCGGAGGACGAAATCCCGGTCGGGCACGTGACCAACGGTGTGCACATGCCGACCTGGGACTCGGCTCCGGCCGATGATCTCTGGACGGATGCCTGTGGAAAAGACCGCTGGCTGGGAACGGCGGAGACCCTGGAGCACGATATTCGCCAAGTCTCCGACGCCAGCCTGTGGCAATTTCGTACCGACGCCAGCCAGTCTCTTGTTGACTACGCGCGCAAACGCTTGTCCCGGCAACTGGCCGCGTCCGGCGCATCGCCCGAGGCGGTTGACGGTGCGAAGCATCTGTTCGATCCCAACAGGTTGACCCTGGGCTTTGCCCGTCGCTTCGCGACCTACAAGAGGCTCAACCTGTTGCTCCACGACCCGGAGCGACTGCTGCGCCTGCTGACGAATCCGCAACGCCCGGTGCAACTCATCATGGCCGGCAAGGCCCATCCGGCGGACCAGGCCGGCCAGGCCCTGATCCAGCAATGGACGCAGTTCATCCGGCGGCCCGAGGTGCGCCCCCATGCGATCTTCCTCAGTGACTACGACATGCATTTAACCGCGCAGTTGGTGCAAGGCGTCGATGTCTGGCTCAACACGCCGCGCCGCCCCTGGGAAGCGAGCGGAACCAGCGGTATGAAGGTGCTGGTCAATGGCGGCATCAATCTGTCGGAATTGGACGGCTGGTGGGCGGAAGCCTACACGCCGGAGGTGGGGTGGGCGTTGGGCGACGGCCGGGAACACGGCGACGATCCCGCCTGGGACGCCGTCGAAGCCGAGGCGCTCTACGACCTGCTCGAGGGCGAGGTGATCCCCGAGTTCTATACCCGCGACGAGCAGGGTATCCCGTGCGCCTGGGTGGCGCGGATGCGGGAAAGCATGGCGCGGTTGACGCCGCGCTTTTCCACCAACCGCGCGGTGCGCGAATACACCGAGCAATATTACCTCCCGGCGGCCTCGGCCTACCGCGAGCGGGCGGCCGACAAAGGGGCAATCGGCGTGGATATGGTGAATTGGCGGCACGCGCTGGAGCAAACATGGGCCGCGCTACGCTTCGGCGAAGTGAAGGTAGAGACCGACGGCGAGCAACACGTCTTTGAGGTGCAGGCGTATCTCGACGACCTCGACCCGGAGACCGTACGGGTCGAGCTTTATGCCGATGGCGTTAACGGTAGCGCGCCGGAGCGCGTGGAGATGAAGCGCGTGCGGCAACTGGCGGGTGCAACCAACGGCTACGCCTATCGCGCAGAGGTGCCAGCAGCCCGCCTGGCAACGGACTATACGGCGCGAGTGATACCGTACCGCGACGGCGTGGCGATCCCACTGGAAGCCGCCCACATCCTCTGGCAACGATGATAAAAATACCCCAACGTGAGCTGCATGCTTATATAGATCCGGAAATTGATATTCAGACATTAACGGCGGCATAT
>JBAVOF010000511.1:0-2338 GCA_049691835.1 Polyangiales bacterium | reverse complement strand
GTCCCACCTCGCGGAACTTCGGTTCCCGAAGGAAAACGAACTCGTAGTGCAAACGCGCCTGGTCGGTGAGGCCGCCCGACTCGCAGGCCATGGCCAACTCATAGTGAAGACCGACCGATTCGTCAGCGGTCTTTTCCGGGCTCTCGAGCCCGGACTGGAACGCTTCGATGGCGTCGCGTGGTCGCCCCTCTTCCATGTAGATGAGGCCGATCATGGTCCAGCACAGGCAGCGCCGGCGTGGGTCAGACATCGCCACTTGAAACTCGCGGCGAGCATCGGCCAGCAGCCCCATCTCTTTGTACGCGATACCAAGGTCGAAGTGTGTGTCGCTGTCGTCGTCGCTGACTTGTGCTGCGACTCCCGCCTTGAATTGCTCGAAGACCGTCTCGACGTCGATCATCTCCGCGCCTTCGTCCATCGGCGCGATCTCGGCGACGTCGGCGAGCTCTTCCGCAATCTTCTCGGCGAAGTCGAAGCCCTCGTCGCCCGGCTGCAGCTCTTCGTACTCGAACTCCATCTCGGGCGGCTCGGCCGCCGCGGGTGCGCGCCACGGTGGCGCCACGGGCTGGCGAAGGGGCTGCGCCACGGCGGACACGCCAGATGAAGCCGCCGCCAGCTCTTCGATCTCGCGTGCCTTGTCGAGGACCAGAGGATGGTTGGGCAATGTGAGCTGAAGCTCGCTGACGATGGCACGCGCTTGCGTGAAAAGTCCATCGACCAAATACGAGTCAGCCAGTTCGAGAGTTCGTTCCATCAGGCTGGGTGCCAGCGCGGCGGTGCCCGGCGCGACCTGCGTGCTCACGAGTGGAAGCGCGACGAACTCCGCATACGTGATTGGGCTGAGCCAGCGCATCGGAATGACCCGTCCGCCCGTGGGAGAGCGCGGCGCGGGAGGCACGCTCGAGTACGACTCCACGACTTCGAACGGCGCGTCGGAGATCGCGGGCAGGGAACCGGAGACTGTGCTCGTCTCTTCGACGTCTTCCTCGACGTACAGGATCCCCGAGGCACCGCTCAGGCCGGAGGCGCTGCTCAGTGAGGGTGAGCTGACTTGGGCCGTTCCGCTCAGTTGAGAGCCACCTAGCTGCGGGCTCGATACCGAGCCCGTCACCGCTTCGGGCTGACGCAGCGTGCCAGGGGGCATGTAGTGTTGCCCCGAGGCAGAAGCGGTCTTTTGAAGCGCGGCTAGCGCCTCGTTGTCATTGGGGTTGAGCTCTAGGATGCGGTGCAACGCGCTCATGCGCTCCTGCGGCCGATGCGCTTCGCGATGAATCCGGGCGATCTCCCGATATACGCTGATCGCCTTGTCCGTCTGCGAGAGCATCAAGAACGCCTCGGCGAGCAAGGAGAGCGTCGATACATCCCGTGGGTCGGCTTTGAAACAAATCTGCAACTTGGCGAGCGCGCGCTTCGGATCGCGGCGCGAGATGTACGTTTCGGCGAGCTCTTTGGCCACGCGGACGTCGTTGCTCCGGTGATAGAGGAGACGTTCAGCGACTTTGACGTAATCGTCTAGTCGGCCCTGGTCTTTCAAGAGCGATGCACCCTGCTCGAACTCGTCTGCCGCCTCCTGTGTTCGACCCGCTCGCGACAGTGCTTCGGCGTACTTGATGCGAACCGGAATGTGCTCGGGATCGAGGTCGACCATCTTACCCAGCATCAGTAGCGCCTGGTCGGTGTCGCCCGCCCGCATGAAGCCGTTCGAAACATCTTCGAACACGCTCATCGCATCGCTGATCAGCTGAAGTTGCTCGTACATCTCGCCGAGGCGCACCTGCGCGTCGAGCCGCGAAGGGTCGAGCTTCAGGATCTGCTTGTAGACCGCGATCGCCTTCAGGAAAAAACCCTGAGCCGAGTAGTGCCCCGCAACCGTCTCGTAGGTTTCGATCGCCGAGCCGCGGTCGCCTTTGCGCACGTGCAGGTCGCCGATCTTCAGGAGGGATCGGACATCCCTCTTGTCGGCATCGACGAGCTTCCTGTACTGGCCGATCGCCTTGTCGTATTGGCCACGCGACTGGTACTTCCGCGCCGCGTCCAAGACCTTATTCCTGTTAATAGCCAAAGCCCCTGCTAAGCCCCCATGCGTTCAGTGCACCCACACAAGTCTACTAATGCCGCACGGGCGTGGTCAACAGGCGCTAGCCCAGAAGCTCCTCCAGGAACCGCGTGGAGAGCCGGCCTTCTTCGAAAGCGGGGTGCTCGACGATCCGCTGATGCAGCGGAATGTTGGTGCGAATCCCCCCGATGATGGTCTCGCTGAGCGCTCGCCGCATCTTGGCGATCGCTCGAGCCCGTGTCGGTGCATGTACGATGAGCTTGGCGATCAAGGGGTCATAGT
>JBAVOF010000510.1:0-1700 GCA_049691835.1 Polyangiales bacterium | reverse complement strand
ATCAAGGGGTCCACGTGATTCTTGAAGCGGCCGAAGTCCCGATCGACGTCGCGCACACCATCGGCCTGCTGCGCCTCGAACCATCGCTCGGCCACGGCTCGGAGTGTCATACGCGCGCTGGCAACCGCACCGCTGGAGCCTCCTGCATCTTCCAAGCGCCGCGCCTGATGGAACTTGCGAAGCGCTCGGGATTCGTTGGATCCAAGCCGGACGAAGCGACCATCCGCCGTCTTCATCCTGTACGAGAGGCCGTCCGAATAGAAGCCGGAAGGCCAACTCTTCTTTCGCCTGTTGCTCACGACCCCCGCTCCTCGAGCCACTGCAACACATCGGGCTCTCGAAAACGGAGCTTACGGCCCGCCCGCACATGCGGGCAACCGTGAAGCACCCAGTTTCGGACCGTCCGCGCATGAACACCGATGCGCTTCCCGATCTCTTCGGCGCTCATGAGCTCCGGGGAAGGCTTCTCCTGACCACGCAATGCATCTGCAAGGGCATCACGGATGATCTCCCGCAGATCGGACTTGGTCGTGACGATCAGATCAACGGAGTCGCTCATCGATTGGGCCCCAGGTCGCCGTCAGGGTCCATCATCCGGTTGATTTGTTCTGGTGTGAACCCTGGCGGCCGGTCGAGCGGCGGCGGGAACAGATTCGAGCGCCCGAGCACACTGCCCACGGGCTTGGGGCCCCTCAACGGTCCCCGCTTCGACGGGGTCTCGTTGGGTCGCTGCGATGGCAATGGCTGACCTCTGCCATGAAGGCCCGATTGCGTGCCTTCCTTCGCTCGGCGGGATCCGAGTGCGTGGGCGTTGCAGTAGCGAAGAAACGACCGGTACGAGCCTGGAAACGGAACGCTCTTTTCGGAGTAGATTCGCCACACGCTCTTCACGGAATAGCCCGCTTCCAACCACGCCTCGATGTCTTCGAGCCGCAGAAGGAAGTACGGATACGGCATTTTCTCGGCGGCCTTGCGTAGCCGCCCGGTCAAATCGGATCTCTCGCGCTCGTCCATCACTCTTATTATCGGTTTTGCCCCCCGAAAAGTTGCTCTGGCGGAGCGATTTTTTTCGCATGCGAAGAATCGATGGCAATTCCGACGGCCTGATACCGGCTTTCGCGTGCTCGGCGCGACTTGGCGCTACCTGTCGCTACTTGGCGCTCGCAGTGCACTCGTTGTCATTCGCGCGACACTGTTCGGCGTGGATGCGACACGAGTTGGCGCACGCGCGACACTTCCTGTCACTTGTTGTCATTCTCGCCAGAAAGTGTCGCGGTTGTGACTGCAAGCGCCACGTTGCGACGCACCGGCGACAACCAGCGTCAGATCGGGACAGGCTTTCTTCGGGCAAGATGTGGGATTGTAAGACATCGAAGATGTCCCAATCCCCGCGTGCCGCGCTCAACGCCTTCGGCTTATTCGCAGCGGGGGTGCAGCGGGAGCAAAGCCACGCACTTGCCAAGGGTGGCGGTCGCCAGCATTTCGGCGCCGTTCGCCACTTCACTTCAGCGCGATCTATGTGAAACACTTTGAAAACGCATGGGCGGGCTGCGGCACGAGTCTTGATGGTGTTCTCCGCCCGTGGAGCTTTGCGCCGCGGCCACGAGCGAGACGATTTCTCGATCGTACGTGCGTCGCGCTCCGGAGCATGGGGTGCTTCACTGTGTCGTCCGCGACCACCTTCAGACCTTCCTCTGGGA
>JBAVOF010000509.1:0-27891 GCA_049691835.1 Polyangiales bacterium | reverse complement strand
ACCCTAACTACCTCGGCGTCCGCCAGAAGCGGCTCCGGGGTGATGACTACTACAAATTCCTCGATCGGTTCGTCGATGCGGTTTGGTCACGTTGGCCCGATGCGGTGATTCAATGGGAGGACCTGTCGAAGACGGCAGCCTTCACCGTGTTGGAGCGGTATCGAGAGCGTGGTCCGTCTTTCAATGACGATATCCAAGGCACAGGTGCCGTGGCGCTTGCGGGCATCCTGGCGGCCTGCCACCTCCGCAACGAGAGCTTGAAGGACGAAGTTTTCGTCATTCATGGAGCGGGTGCCGGCGGTGTCGGCGTAGCATGGGCAGTTCGTGAGGGATTGATCCGGGCAGGTCTCAGCCCGGAGGCGGCAGCGGCGAGAGTGTATGTTCTCGATTCGCAAGGGCTTCTGCTCATCGACCGCGAGATGGAGGCGTACAAACAGACCTTCGCCCACTCGCGCGCGAGCATCCGGGGTTGGGAGTTCGAGGGAGAAATGCCGGGCCTCGTGGAAACCATCCGAAACGCCAAAGCTACCGTGCTCTTGGGGCTGTCGGGTCAGGCAGGCGCGTTCGATGAACCAGTCGTCCGCGCGATGGCTGAGAACCACAAATGGCCGATCATCTTTCCGCTCTCGAACCCGACGAGCTCGGCCGAAGCGAAGCCAGTGGACATTTTCCGATGGACGAATGGCAAAGCCATCGTCGCCACCGGCAGTCCGTTCGATCCGGTCCTGATGGGCGGAGTGACCCATCCGATCGGCCAAGGCAACAATGCCTTCATCTTTCCGGGTCTCGGCTTCGGCGCAATCTTGAGCGACGCCAAATCAATCACGGACAATATGGTATCGGAAGCCTCGCAGGCTCTGGCGGACTACACGATCGAGAAGTACGTCGAAGGCGGCCTGATCTACCCTCCGGTGAAAGACCTCCAGGAGACTTCCGTCCGGGTGGCCACCAGAGTGGTTCAACAGGCCATGCAGGACGGCGTCGCTCGTCGCAAGAACATCCCGGAGGACATCGAGGCGTTCATCCGAGATCACTTCTGGCACCCGGTCTACCTACCATTCACTCGCGGCTCCCTAGGCTAGCAACACTGGGTGATCGCAAGGAGCACATGATGCAGATCGCCATCGCACTCTTTGATCGCGTTACCGCGTTGGATGCAATTGGACCCTATGAAGTGCTTCAGCGTCTCCCGGGAGCTGAGGTTCGGTTCGTTGGCCACCGAAGAGGCGAAGTGCGCACCGACAATGGGTTTCTAGGCCTTACCGTCGACCATCCCTTCGAAGATGTTTCGGCTCCGGAGATCGTGCTGGTACCCGGTGGAATCGGCACGCGTGCCTTGCTTGACGACGAAGTGATTCTCAACTGGATTCGCACGGTGCACGTGACGAGCAGATTCACCACGTCCGTGTGCACCGGCTCGCTACTCCTCGCGGCCGCAGGCCTGTTGAACGGACTCCCCGCGACGACTCACTTCTCTGCGCGACAATTGCTGGCGAGGTACGGCGCCGAGCCGTCCGAGCAGCGTGTCGTTCAAGTTGGAAAGATCATCACGGCGGCAGGAGTCTCGAGCGGCATCGACATGGCGTTGACGCTCGCCGAGCTCCTGACCGATGCCACCACCGCCAAAGCCTTGCAGCTCATGATCGAATATGACCCGCAGCCCCCACACGATGCTGGCGCATTGCACAAAGTCGACCAGGCCGTCCTCGCCCGCATGGGAGAGCTTTCGAAAATCAAGAACTGAGCTAGGAGAGGGCGCCGCCGTCGGCGCGGATTTCGGTTCCGTTGATGTAGCGGGCGTCGTCAGAGGCTAGGAACGCAATCACGGAGGCGGCGTGCTTCGGTTTGGCGAAGCCTACGAAGGGCATCGCGCCCTTCAACAGCTCCATGTCCGCACCTGCTGGCGCCTTGAAGTCACCGTGCAGTGAGGTTGCGATACCGCCGGGGATCACGCAGTTCGCGCGCAGACCCTGCTTCACGTACTCCTGATAGAGAGCGCGAGTCATCGAAAGGATGCCGCCTTTCGAGGCCGCGTAGGCGCTCATCCAGGGATGGCTGCCGAGGGCGGAGGTCGACGAGCAATTCACGAGGGCACTGAATTTGTTCTTGAGCAAGTGCGGGAGGGCTGCCTGGTTCACGTAGAAAGTGCCATTGAGATTTATGTCGATGATCTCGTGCCACTGCGCGAATGTCATCTCGTGCGTGTGGTAGGTGCGGAGAATGCCGGCGCAGTGACAAAGAGTGTCGAAGCCGCCCATATCCTGCGCGGCTTGGTCGATGACCTGCTTCACGCGCGCGCCGTCGCTGACGTTACATTCATAGGTCCAAGCCTTGACCCCGAGGCCTTCTGCAATCTTCTTCGTCGCAGCAAGACCCTCGGCGTTGATGTCGATGAGCGCGACGTTCCCGCCCTCCTCGGCAATCCGCTGGGCGGTGGCCTGGCCGATGCCCGCCGCCGCGCCCGTGATGACAACGTTCTTTCCTTGAAACCTCTTCATCGTATTTCTCGCTATTCAGTGGTGATCGCTAGTACCCGTGAAGCTCCGCCCAGCGCCGCCGATGCTGCGCTGGCGTTCCGAAACTCATGTAGGCCGCTTGCGCGCGCTTCAAGTAGAACCCGATATCGTGCTCGTCGGTCACCCCGATGCCCCCGTGCATCTGAATGGCTTCCTTTGCGGCGTGCATGAAGGTTTCCGACGCCATTGCCTTGGCAAGCGAGGCCAGCCGCGGAACATCATCAGGCGTCTCATCGACGGCTCGAGCGGCCGCGAGGACGACAGAGCGTGTGAGCGCGATCTCGGTATAGACCGAGACGGCACGGTGTTGGAGGGCCTGGAAAGATCCGATCGGAGCTCCGAACTGCTCGCGCTCTTTGAGATACGCGAGCGTGTCGGCAAACGCCTGCTCGGAAGCGCCCAACATCTGTGCCGATGAGCCGACGGCGGCGCGATCGAGCACGGATTGCAAGAGCGTAGCGCCGCGATCGAGCTCGCCCACGACTGCGTCGCGCTTCACGACCACGCGCTCCAGCCGAACGATGGCTGCGTTCATGCCGTCGATGCGGCGCTGTCGAGTGACCGTCACGCCGGCCTGTGCCGGATCGACGAGGAAAAGCGTCGACCCCGCGTCCGATGTCTTGGCCGAGACGATGATCCGATGCGCCACATGGGCATCGAGCACTTGAACCTTTTCGCCGATGAGCTCGAAACCGGCTGCCGTGTGATGAGCGGCGGTCGCTAGCTTCGAGACATCGCCGCGGGCCCCAGACTCATCGTATCCGAGAGCGAGCAGCGTTGTACCAGATACGATCCCGGGCAGCAGTTCCTTCTTCTGGCCATCGGAACCGGCGAGCATCAAGGCCTGCGCACCCAGAAGTAGAGTCGAAACGAACGGCTCCGGCATCAGCTCACGCCCGCTCTCCTCGAGAATGACGCAGAGATCGAAAAACCCGAGGCCCAGGCCGCTGTACGCCTCCGGGATCTGTAGCCCCAGCCATCCGAGCTCGGCCATCTCGCTCCACAGCTCGCGAGAGAAACCGACCGCGTCGTCGGAGTCACGGAATGTCCGAATTCGAGCCGCAGGGGCGCGCTGGCGAACGAACGAATGTGCGGTCTTCGACAACATCCGCTGCTCGTCATTGAGCACGAGAGAGGGCGCCCGATGCCCGCTCACGTCTGCCCCTCCGGCAAACCAAGCACACGTTTGGAGACGATGTTCTTTTGGATCTCCGAGGAACCGCCCTCGATCGTGCTGGCACGTGACCGTAACCAGTCCCGGGTATATCCGAGATCCTCGTCGTCGAAGCCCGGCCCTTCCCAGCCGAGACCCTGAACCCCAGCGACTTTCATGCCGAGCTCGAAACGCATCTGCTTGAGCTCCGAACCGACGATCTTCGTGATCGAGCCCTCGTGCCCAGGTGTACCGCTCTCCGCGCTCTGTTGAATTCGGGCCAGCGTGAGGTGAAACGCTTCCTCGAGCATCCCGAGTGCCGCCACCTCGTCGCGAAACAAGGGGTCCGGGATCGGTCCCTGGGGCACGTCGAGATGCTTGCGGGCTCTGGCGACGACGTCGCGTTGCGCCGACCCCGGTTGGCGCGCGATTGAGCGTCCGATCGATGAACGCTCGTGCCCTAGAATCGCTTTGGCGATCGTCCATCCCTCGTGTTCCTTGCCGACGAGATTCCCAGACGGTACGCGAACGTTGTCGAAAAAAGTTTCACAGAATGGAGAGTATCCGCTGATTAGATCGATCCGTCGCACCGTGATACCGGGCGTCTCGAGATCGACGAGAATCACCGAGATTCCCATCTGCTTCTTCGGCGGATTGGGGTCCGTTCGGGTCAGGCAATAGATCCAGTCACTCAAGTGGGCATGAGACGTCCACGTCTTTTGACCGTTCAAGACGAACTCATCACCATCGCGCTCGGCACGGAGCTGGAGGTTGGCGAGATCGGACCCAGCGTTCGGCTCGGAGTATCCCTGGCACCAACGCACCTCTCCGCGAACGATCCCCGGCAGGTGCTGCGCTCGCTGCGCATCGCTCCCGTACTTCAGCAACACCGGGCCAAACATGGCAAGGCCCTGCCCTGCGATAGGACGCGGGACGCCAATCGCCTTCATCTCGGCGTGGATGATGTCTTCCTGCTCGCGACCCAGGCCAGCTCCTCCGTAGGCCTTGGGCCAGGCAGGCGCCGTCCAGCCCTTGTCGATCGCGAGGTCGCGCCAACGAAGCACATCCGGGTCGGATTCCTCGCACTTCGAGCCGCCCCAGTACCCCTCGAACGGCCCACTGCCGCTGGAGCCCCAGAGCGACTTGGGCGCGTTCTCACGAACCCAGGCCCGAGCTTCGGCCCGAAATCTGTCCAACTCGCTCACTCTATCACTCCGCGGCGCCGGCCTTCTTCATATCGAGAGCGACATCCTCGATCATGTCCTCCTGCCCGCCCACCGTCTTCATTCGCCCGAGCTCCACGAGGATGTCGGTCGACTTGAGGCCGTACTTCTCAGCGGCGCGCTTCGCGTGAAGCAGGAACGATGAGTATACCCCGGCGTACCCTAGGGTCAGAGAGTCACGGTCCGCACGGACCTTGTGGGTCATCAGCGGGTAGACGATCTCTTCGGCAACGTCCATCAGCTTCCACATATCGACTCCCGTCTCCACGCCCATCCGATGCAGGACAGCCACGAAAACCTCCAGTGGCGTATTCCCAGCTCCCGCCCCCATGCCGGCGACCGAGCCATCGACTCGCGCCGCTCCGGCCTCGATGGCGGCAAGCGAGTTCGCGATACCCATGTGCATGTTGTGGTGCCCGTGGAACCCGATTTCCACGTCCGCACCGAGCTCGCTCCGAAGTAAGCCGACGCGCTCGGTGACGTGGTCGGGAAGCATGTAGCCCGCCGAGTCGGTGATGTAGATGCAGTTGGCCCCATAACCGGTCATGAGCTTGGCCTGTGCGAGGAGCTGCTCGGGCGGAATCATATGGGCCATCATGAGGAAACCCACCGTGTCCATGCCCATCTTGGCACCGAGCATGATATGCTGCTCCGACACATCCGCTTCGGTGCAATGGGTGGCTACGCGAATCGTGCGAACCCCGCAATCGTGCGCCATTCTCAGGTGGTCGACGGTTCCGATGCCTGGAAGCAGCAACGCGGAAATCCTCGCGCGCTTCATCCGTGGAACGACGGCTCGAAGGTACTCTTCATCGCTCGCCGCTGAAAATCCGTAGTTGACCGAGGCTCCGCCCAATCCATCGCCATGCGTCACCTCGATCAGCGGAACTCCCGCCGCGTCGAGTGCCGTGGAGACTTCGACCATCTGCTCAGGCGTGAGCTGGTGCTGCTGCGGGTGCATGCCGTCACGAAGGCTCATGTCGTGGAGGATCACCTTCTTCCCTTCGAGATTCATGCTGCCTCCGCGCGCTGGATTTCCTCCGCGATGAGCTCGGCCGTACGCAGACCGGCGGCCGTCATGATGTCGAGATTCCCGGCGTACTTCGGCAGAAAATCACCGAGCCCTTCGACTTCCATGAAAAACGACACTCGGTTGCCATCGAACACTGGTCCGTTCTTGAGCGTGTAGCCGGGCACGTACTTCTGTACCTCCGCGATCATTTGCCGAGCGGATTCACGGATCTCGTCTTCCTTGGGTGGGTCCTTCGTGAGGCAGTGAATGGTGTCGCGCATGATGAGCGGCGGTTCGGCTGGATTGATGATGATGATCGCCTTGCCGCGCTTGGCGCCGCCGACGATTTCCACGCCTTTTGCAGTGGTGCGTGTAAATTCGTCGATATTCTTTCGCGTTCCAGGACCCGCCGACCTCGAGGACACCGTGGCGATGATCTCGCCGTACTCCACCGGCTGCACCCGGCTCACCGCCGCGACCATAGGAATCGTCGCCTGGCCGCCGCAGGTCACCATGTTTACGTTCTGCTCGTCGCGCCCAACCATCTCCTGCAGGTTGACGGGGGGCACACAGAAAGGGCCGATGGCGGCAGGGGTCAGGTCCACCATCTTGACGCCGTACTTCTTGACGATGTCGTTGTTCGAGGTGTGCACGTAGGCGCTGGTTGCGTCCCAGGCAATTCGCACTTTGTCCTCGACGATGTGTGGCGCGAGGCCCTTGACGCCCTGATCGGTGGTCCTGAGGCCGAGCTCCTTGGCTCGCGCGAGGCCCTCGGAGTCCGGGTCGATGCCGACCATCCATACCGGCTCGATGATTTGGCTTCGAAGTGCCTTATAGAGCAGGTCCGTGCCGATGTTGCCGGAGCCGATGATCGCTGCCTTCACTTTGGTCGTCATCTCACCCTACTCCTACGTGAACTGAACGCTGGCGGTTCCGATCCCGTCGACTTCCAGTCGCATCTCGTCGCCCGCTACTACGGGTTCGAGCGGCACCAAGGACCCCGAAAGCACGACATCGCCAGCGTTCAAGACGATGCCAAACTCCGATAAGGTGTTCGCCAACCAGCTCACGCAATTGAGTGGCGAGTCGAGCGCCGCGGACCCCAAGCCCTCGCTCAGAAACCCGCCGTTCTTGTAGACGCGCATCTTCAAGTTTGGGAAATCCAGGTCCCTTGGAACCACGCGCTCGTCACCAAGGACGAACAAGCCGCAGCTTGCGTTGTCAGCGACTGTATCCTGGATTTTCACCTTCCAGTCGTGAACCCGACTGTCGACCACCTCGAAACAGGCCATCACGTAGGCCGTCGCGTCGAGTACATCCGCGTTGGTTACGCCGGGCCCTCTCAATTCCTTGTCGAGCTGGAAGGCGATTTCCCCCTCGGCTCGTGGCTGAATCAGCTGCTCGCTGATCGGCATGGGACCGCCGTTCGGATACTGCATCTTGTCGGTGAGATATCCGAAATCTGGCTGATATACACCGAGCATCTCCTGAACGGCCCGACTCGTGACGCCGATCTTCTTACCGATGATTCGCTCGCCGTCCTCTTCGATGCGGCGATTTACGATGCGAAGCGACACGTGATACGCGTCTTGAATCGTGATCTCGGGCCAGCGCTCCGTCAGAGGGCGGAGCGTTCGACGCGCCCGCAAAGCGTCGTACAGCTCGTCTCCGAGCTCCTCTATCTTCTTTGCGCGCGCTGCATCCACCATGCCTAGATGAAGAAATCTGTGTTGTTCTGCCCGAAGATCACGCCGCCCATGTTGGATGCGGGCGTATCTGGGCTGTTGGCGTGATGCAGGCGGATCGCATGCACGTCTTGGAAATGGCGGTTGATCGGGTGGTCCTCGAAAGCTGCTCGGGCGCCGCACGCAACGAAGAGCTGCTGCACCACCTCCGTCGACACGCGAACGGCTCGCGCCGAGTCGTTGCGGAAGTGAACGCGTCGGTCGAGCGGGATTTTCTCTCCTCTCGCCAGATACCCAGACATCTCTTCGAAGTTGCGACGTAGCGTCAGGATTTCACGGTCCAGCACAGCGGTGGCTTCCGCAGCTACCACACTGTTGACGAAGGAATCTTTCGCCTTGCCACCGGTCGCCTGAGAGACCTTGGTCTTCATGAACTCGATGTACGCGTCGAGCGCTCCCAGGGCCGCGCCAACCGCGGGCGTGGAAACCGAACGCACGTGGATTTGGCCAAAGGGGTACTTATAGACGGGTGATGGGTTCACCTCGTTGCCGGGGCTCTGCTGCTTGAAGCCGTCCGAGAATTTATGCATTCGATGGTCGGGTACGAATGCTCCGTCGACCACGACATCCTTGCTGCCAGACCCTCGAAGGCCCGAGACGTACCAATTGTCGATGATCTCGTAGTCCGAGCGAGGCAAGAGGAACGTACGCATGTCTGGTGGCTTGCCCTCCTCGGTCGGCACGAACCCACCTAGAAAGACCCAGTCACAAGCGTCGCAGCCGCTCGAGAACGACCAGCGGCCACTGACCTTCACGCCGCCATCCACCCACTCGGTCTTTGCGACGGGCATGTAGGACGACGAAATCAGCGTCCTCGGGTTGCGGCCCCATACCTCGTCCTGTGCTTCAGGGGCGAAGAGCGCGAGCTGCCAAGAGTGCACGTTCAAGACACCGTAGACCCAGGCGCTGGACGCACAGCCGCGCCCGAGCTCGAGCTGGAGATCGAAGATGATCGACGGGTCCATTTCGTAACCGCCGTACCGCTTGGGCTGCACGACCTTGAAGAATCCCAACCTGTGGAAGTCCTGGATCGTCTCGTCCGGAAGCCTGCGCAACTCGGCTGCCTTCTTCGACCGCTCTTGTAAGGTCGGAGCCAGATCACGGGCGCGCTGAATCAAGTCTTGTCGCGTCGGGATAGGGCTATGATCTCCGTCCATTGTCATTTCTCCAGGCGCCGTCGGCCGGGCACCTCGGGCGTTCGATGGGTCAAGCAATCGCCGCTTTACAGACCCTTTGCCTCGGGCCATAAACTAGAACGTGTTCTAGCTCACCGGCTGGGGCATGTCCAGCTGGCTCGTGTAACCATAGAGCTCAGCCAGGGACCCGGAAAGGACGAGATTGCATGCCGATACCGAGTGGCCTCAAAGCCATCGATCTGATGATGAACATCCCAGACGGGGACCCGAGCGCCTGGTACGAGTTCATGAAGCCGCTCCTGCTCGATGAGGAAAGCCGGAATCACTTCAAGATGCCGGCCCAGTACATGTTCAAGGGCATCCCAGAGATCCCAGAGCAGAAGGACTATGTCCAGTACGCGATCGCGGAGATGGACAGATGGGGCATCGAGCGAGCCATGCTCGGGATTTCGGGACCAAACTCCACCAACCTAGACGCGTGCCGCAAGTTCCCGCGCCGTTTCTTCCCCTCTTACGGCGCCAACCCGAACAACGGGATGGAGGAAGTGCGGGAGATTCGCCGGCTCCACAAGGCGCACGGGCTCAAGGCCGTAACCGGCTTTCCCTCCGGCTTGTGCCCCCAGGTTCCATTGAACGACAAGAAATACTACCCGATTTATGCGACCTGCGTAGACCTGGACATTCCGATTTGCCTGACGGTCGGCGTCCCCGGGCCTCGCATCCCCATGGAACCGCAGAAGGTCGAGCACATCGACGAGGTCTGCTGGTTCTTTCCCGAGTTGAAGTTCGTCATGCGTCACGGCGCCGAGCCCTGGGTCGAACTGGCAGTCAAGCTCATGCTCAAGTACCCAAATCTCTATTACAGTACGAGCGCATTCGCGCCCAAGCACTACCCGCAATCTATCATCCAGTTCGCCAACACGCGCGGTGCCGACAAGATCATGTATGCAGGTTACTTTCCGATGGGCCTGTCGCTCGAGCGCATCTTCACCGAGATGCAGAACGTGCCTTTCAAGGATCACGTGTGGTCGAAGTTTCTGCGTGAAAATGCCTTGCGTGTATTCAAGCTCGATGAATGATGTCCGTCTCCGCGCTACCGGTGCCGGAAGCGGAACGCTTGAAACGGGTAGCGAACGAAGTCGGGCGGCACGAAGCGCTTGGTTACATTTTCCGCGTGGAAGCGTCTGTTCACCGACCCGTCCAACTCGAATGCTCGCGCGTGCGTCGTGAAGAGAATCTCGCCCTTCTTGTCGAGTGATCGCATCGCATGCTCGATCAGGCTCTTGTGGTCCTTGTGGATGTTGAAGTCATCCTTGCTCATCTTCGAGCGTGAGAAGGTGGGTGGGTTGATGAAGATCCAGTCGTAGCTGTTGCGATCACGCGTAATCCAGCGGGTGGCATCATCTCGGACGAAGAGGTGCTTGGACGGGTCGAGACCGTTGGCCTCGAAGTTCTTCTTGCCCCAGTCGAGATAGGTGTTCGAGAGGTCGACGCTGGTGGTGCGTTTCGCTCCACCGACCGCGGCCGCGACACTCACCGAACAGGTGTAGGCGAAGAGGTTGAGCATGTGCTTGCCCTTGCAAAGCTCGGCGGCGTAAGCTCGAACCGCGCGGTGATCCAAGAACAGGCCCGTATCGATTCGGTCTTCGAGGTTCACGATGAACCGGAGGTCCCCTTCGCTGACGAGCATCTCGGCCTCCTGTTGGCCAATGCGAGCGTACTGATCGCCTTCGTCATGCTTGCGCCTGACCTTCACGACCAGGTCTGCAGGGTCGATTCCGAGGGCATCGGGAAGGGTCATCAAGACATCCTGAATCCGCTGCTTCGCCTCGTCGTCGTCGGCATCCCTCTCCTTCTGAAAAATGTGGACCACCGCTTTCGACGGATACTGGTCCACCGCGACGTTGTACTCGGGGATGTCGGCGTCATAGAGCCGGTAGCATTCGATGCCATTTCGGCGGGCCCACTTCCCCCATCTCTTCTTGTTCTTGGCGATCCGGTTGGCAAACATTTGCGCCTTCTCGCTCGGCTTTCTCCAACCCGGCACCTTGGCTGAATCGCCACCGAGCGCTCCGCGCACGGGAATCTCCAGGAGACGGCATTCGATCGACCCATTGTAGAGAACGTGGCGGCGGCTTGGCCGCAACCCGAGATGCTTCAGGTTACTTCCCTGCGCCGCGAAGACGTAAGCGGTCCAGCCGTCGAAGGCGCGTTTCAGTGTGTCTCCAAGCGACTGGTAGAACAGAAAGAGCGTGCTCTCGTCGCCGAGGCGATGACCGTAGGGCGGATTACACACGACGATTCCATGCGCAACCGGCTTCTCGAGCGCCGACAGCTCCTTGACGGCGAGTGACACGTGCTGCTCGACGCCAGCAGCAACGAGGTTCTCCCGCACGGAGGACAACACTTTCTCCGACGCATCGCAGCCGAAGATCCTGGACGGGCATTCTGCCCGGCGAGCGGCGAGCGCCGCGTTTCGCTCCAACGCATACGCGGAAGCATCGTGCTTCAGCCAGTGCTCGAAGCCGAAGCGACCCCTCAACAGCCCTGGAGCGCAGTTCGTCGCCATCAAGGCCGCCTCGATCAGGAAGGTGCCAGAGCCACAGGTCGGATCCAACAAGGCAAGGCCCTGACGCGCCGCCTCAGGCCATTGCGCGAGATGAAGAATCGCCGCCGCTAAGTTCTCTTTGAGCGGCGCCTTCCCTCCGGCGCGGCGATATCCCCGTCTGTGTAAGCCTTCTCCGGAAAAATCGAGAGCAAGCTCGTGGCGCGACTCGCCAATGTGCAAGTGAAATCGCAACGCGGGGGCCTTCTTGTCGACGCTCGGGCGCGTGCCCGCATGGTCACGAAAGCTGTCGACGATGGCATCCTTCGCCCGCTGCACCCAGTAGTGCGAGGGGAACGAGCTCTTTGGAGCCTGGGAGCTACCGATCGCAAACGTCTGGCTAGCGTCGAAGTGCGCCCACCATGGAACCTCGCGGAGGGCTTCGTAGAGTGTCGCATCGTCTTGCCCATCGAACTCGATGATCGGAAGCAGCACACGAGACGCCACTCTAGACCAGAGGCACAAGCGATAGCCATCCTGCAAAGTGCCGAGGGCGTGCACGGCCGTCGGCCGCACGTTCGCAACCTCGACATCGAGGCTGCGCAGTTCTTGGGCGAGAACCTCCTCGCAGCCCTTCGGGCAAGGAAGCACCCACCGAGACCTCGTCATGGACGTGATAACCCTTCGCTTACGCCACCAAGAGCAGCTGAGTGGCCTTGTCGACGTCCTCCAGGACCTGGGGCGCGTCGTGCAAACCGCCAGCCCAGCCTACGAACGAAGAAAACCAGACGTTTTGCAGAATCGATGCGATCGTCCTCTCACGCTCATCGACGTCGCCTCCCCACTCGGCCTGTTCCTCAGCGGCTTCCCCGCGAATCGCAGCCATCACCAAGGCAGTGATCAACGCGTGGAAGCTGGCGACGCGCTCTGTGATATTCGGGTCGCCCGACGCCAAGGAGCGAACTAGCGCCTTGGCGAGATTCGGCCGCCTCAGTAGCCCCTTAGTCAGCGATGTGAAGACGAAACGCACCCTCTCCTGGCCGTTGTCTCCTGGAACCGTCTTCTTCCCGATCTTGGCAACGAGCTTCTCACTCTCCTGCTCTAGCGCCGCGATCAGGATCTCTTCTTTGCTCGCAAAACGCTTGTAGACTGTACCGAGCGCAACCTGTGCACTGGCTGCAACGTCCCGCAATCGTACGGCCTGATACCCATCGCGCTCCGCCAGCTCGACCGCTGTTTCGACGATGCGTTTGGCTCGATCGTCCATCACTAGTACCCGACCTCTTCCTGGGGCAGGTAGAACTTCTGGTACCAGCGGCGCAGCGCTCCGACATCACCATCGCCATCGCAGAGAATCGGCCGCGTTCGGTACTTCTTGTTTTCCCAAATCGCGATGTCCTCCTTGAAGCCAACGATGATGTTTTCGCGGTAACTCTCCTGAAACTGCTCTTTGCCCTCCTTGACGTTCGAGATGTCGATCATGGCGCCAATCCGAACATCGACGTTGTCCCCGTCCACTGGCGTGTGGCAGAGCAGCATGATGTTCGGAAGCACACTCTGCATCTCTGTGAGCATGTAGCCGGGTCCATGGTACGTGGATTGGAGCTCGAAGTGATCTTCGCCACCACCGCGCGGGTACGCTACGCCCTTGACGTATTGAATTCCGACGTGACCTTTGAACTCGTTGCCAAACTCGTTGGCCCAGGTCCCGTGAACCGGACCGAAGTGACCTTTGTCGGCCAGATTCTCGACGATCTCCTTTGGGTGCGTCTTGATCCGAATGAGCGCTGAGCCCCAATCGGTCCATCCTTGGGTGCCGTACTCGGGGATGTCCGGGATCTCCCAAGTCGGCTCTTCACCCTCGATGTGCGCATTCCAGATGAAGATCAACCCGTTGTGCTCCTGCACCAGATGATTCTGCACGCAGGCCCGCGGAGGAATCCTCTTGGCGTACGGCACGTCCACACACTTGCCGGTTTGATCGAAACGCCAGGCATGGAACGGGCATTTGATCGTCTCAGCGACGACTTCGCCACCGTATCCGAGGTGCGCACCGAGGTGCGGACAAAACGCATCGTGCACGATCGCGGCACCGCTCTCACTACGATACAGGACCATGTCGCGCCCAAAGTATTTGATCGGCCTGACGTCGCCGGGCTCGAGCTCTTTCGATACGCCGATGACGAACCAGCCGCGAGGATAGCCCGGAAAAAGCTCCTCTTCGTTCTCTTGCGGTACTGACATGGGTTCCTTCCGGGTTTGCGGCATCAGCTCATTGCGCCTGAGCGCTAGCCTGTTTTCGAGCGATCTCTTCGGCCCACTTATAGTCCGGCTTTCCGCTGGGCATGCGAGAAACCATCTCGGTAATCGTAATTTGGCGAGGAACCTTGTAGCCTGCGATGTGTTTGCGACAGTGTTGCTGCACTTCTTCGAGCGAGAGCTGCTGGTTGTTGCGCGTGTTGAACACCGCAGCGACCTTTGAGCCAAATCGCGGGTCCGGGACAGCGACCACGAGCGCATCGATGATCTCTTTGTGCGCTTTCAGAGCTTCCTCTACCTCTTCGGGGAAGACTTTCTCACCGCCCGTGTTGATGCATTTGCTGCCGCGGCCGAGGAACGTGATCCGTCCGTCTTCCTCGACCGTGGCGAAGTCGCCCGGTACGACCCAGCGCTTGCCGTTGAACTCCTTGAAGCGCTCCGCGGTTTTCTCAGGGTCCTTGTAGTAGCCGAGCGGGAGCCGGCCCGATCGAGCAACCATTCCAATCTTGCCCGAACCTGGCTCGATCGGGTCGCCGCTCTCATCTAGAACGGTGACCTCGTCACCCATGTAGAAGGAGGGGCGTCCTTCGTGGCTTTCTTCATCACCGGCGGCGCGGCCGAGGTCGCCGGATTCGCTCGTGCCGAAGCTGTTGATGATCATCACGTCGGGCAGCAACTCCTCGATCTCTTCCTGGATGCTGGCTGACAAAATCGCACCGGCAGACGCGATGACCGCCAGGTTCGACATGTCGTAGTCGCCCCGTCTGAGCTCTTCCACGAGGGGGATTGCCATTGCGTCACCGACGAGCGAGATCGTGGAGACCTCTTCCTCGGCAACCAGCGAGAGGATGCGCTTCGCGTCGAAGCTCGGCCCGTGCTGAAGCACGAGCTTCCCACCGGTCATGTGACAGATCCATTGCGTCCACTGCGCGGCGCCGTGAATGAAGGGCGCGCATGGAAGCATGGTCACCGTGTACCAGCCCTCTTTGACCTGCTCGATCAACTGCTCTGGGGACTCAACCGGATCACCACCGGGAGATCCTCCCTGAAGGCCGGTGAAGAAAAGATCTTCGTGGCGCCACATGACACCCTTGGGCATGCCCGTCGTGCCGCCGGTGTAGATGATGTAGAGATCCCGGCCTGATCTAGGCTCGAAGTCGCGCTCTTCGGAGCCTTGCGCGAGCGCCGTCTCGTACTCAATCGATTCCTGATCGGAAACCGCGTCCGCCCCGTCCTCGATGATGATGAGCGACTTGAGAGGTTCGAGCCCCTCCGCCGCCTCGTTGATGATTGGGACGAAGCGCCGCTGTGTGATGATTCCCACTAGGTCAGCGTTCTCAATCATGTAACGCACTTCAGGACCGACGAAGCGGTAGTTCATGTTGATCCCGACAGCGCGGAGCTTGAACAGCGCCAAGATCGCCTCGACGAATTCGTGACCGTTAAACAGGTGCAGTCCGACGTGGTCACCAGCTCCAATTCCACGAGACCGAAGGTAGTGCGCAAGGCGATTGGCTCGCTTATCGAGGTCTGAGTAAGTATGGTGTACGTCCCCCGACGCCAAGGCGACATTATCGGGAACCGTATCGGCAATCGCCTCGTAGAGATCTGCAAGGTTGTATTCCATCGTTTCTCCCGTTCAGCGCTCCGAGCTCACGACCCACATCGCGAAGAACTGCGATCCGCCTCCATAGGCGTGGCCGAGCGCAACCTTGGCACCGTCCACCTGATGCCGCTCCGCGGTGCCGCGCACCTGACGCGCGGCTTCTGCGAACCGAAGCATACCACTGGCGCCGATCGGATTGGTGCACATGACGCCACCCGACATGTTCAGGGGCATCTCACTACCTATCTCGGTCTTGCCCTCCATGGTCATCTTCCAGCCTTCACCCTCTTCGGCGAATCCCAGGTTTTCCAACCACATCGGCTCGAACCAAGAGAATGGAACGTACAGCTCGGCACAGTCGATCTCTTTGAGTGGGTTGCTGATGCCGGCCTCGTCGTAGACGTCTTTTGCACAGAGCTTGCCTGCACCGGGGTTCACCTGGTCCCGTCCGGCGAAGAAGGTTCGCTCGGTTCGAACGGACGTGCCCCGAACCCATGCCGGATTCTTGACGCGCCTAGCGTGCTTCTTGCTGACCAGCACCATGGCCACCGCCCCGTCAGAGGAGGGGCAGGTCTCCGAGTAGCGAATCGGATCCCAGAGCATTGGGGAGGCCTTGACCTGCTCGAGCGTCTGGTCGAGATGCAGGTGCGCGTTGGGGTTCAGCAGGCCGTTCCGACGATCCTTGACGGCCACCACGCAACCGGTGTCTGGATGGGCATCGGTTCGACGAATGTACGACCGGATGAGAGGTGCGAAGTATCCGCCCGCGCCTGCGACGAGTTGCGGCTGAAACGGAATCGCCGGTGAGAGCGCCCACATCGCGTTGGACTCGCTCTGCTTTTCGAAGGCAAGCGTCAGCACCTTCTCATGCACCCCACCCTGAACCAAATGAGACGCGACCACGGCGGTCGAGCCACCCACGGATCCGGCGGTGTGCACTCGGAATATCGGCTTCCCTGAAGCGCCGAGGGCATCGGAGAGCCAGAGCTCCGGCGTCATCACGCCTTCGAACATGTCGGGCGCCGTGCCGATGACGATCGAATCGATGTCCTGCCAGGTCATGTCCGCGTCTTGCAGCGCGCGAAGGGCCGCATCTCGCACCAGCCCCGGTATGGACAGATCCCGTCGGCTCTCCTGGTGTTTCGTCTGACCAATCCCGATGACGGCGCAGTGCTCAGCCACTATTCCCCCTCCAAGACCGCGACGAGGTTGTGCTGAAGGCAGACGCCGTTACTCGCATGCGCAACAGCGCGGTCCGCCTCCCCAGCCAGTACCCGCATTGCCGCTTCACCGAATCGAATCAGCCCCGCGGTCATGATCGAGTTGGCTGACAATGCACCGCCGGATGGATTTACCCGGACGTCATCGCCGAGCCCCATGGACTCGCGCAAGATGATTTCCTGATGTGCGAACGGCGCATGAAGCTCGGCTACATCGACAGGTCCAGAGCCCACGCCCGCTTTTTCGGCGGCCAGTCGCGCAGACGGAGAAGTCGTGAGGTCGCGCTGTCCGAGCGCGTGCGGCTCGGTTCGATGATCGATGCCGCGAATCCATGCCGGCCGCTTCACGAGCCTCCTCGCGGTGTCACCAGCGGCGAGCACGATGGCGGCCGCCGAGTCGGACAAAGGTGGGCAGAAGCTTCGGCGCAAAGGCGAGCTGATGTAGGGCTCTTCGAGCATCTCAGCGATATCGAAGTTCCCTTTGATCTGGGCGTTCGGGTTGTCGATGGCGTTTCTGCGATTGCGCGCGACCACCTCTGCGAAATCTCGCTCGGTCGCCTTGCCTGCATCCAACATCGCTCGGGCCTGCAGCGCCGCGGCGCTGATCGAGTCCAGGCCCAGCGGCTGTACGTAATAGGGGTCGTTCTGCAGGTTGAGAACGTCGGGTACCGAGCTCAGCGAGCACTTCCCAAACGAAAACACGAGCGCGGTGTCGACGTCGCCGTGGAGGAGCCGCACCCAAGCTTCGTAGAGCGCGAAGGCTCCATCCATCTCGACGTGCGACTCACGAATCGGAGGCCAGGCCTTGAGGCCATCCACCGCGGCCACGAATGAAAATGGCCGCCCCGGTAAGTAATCCGTGCTCCCGGAGCAGGTGAAACCGATGTCGTCCTGAGTCAGTCCGACCTGCTTCATCGCCGCCGAGGTGACGGGCTGCACGAGCTCGGCTTCTTCAGCGGCGGCGATCGCCCTCACCGATGGAAGCTGCGAAAACGACACGATGGCGACGTCGCGCACTACAGATGCTCCTTGTAGGTATCGAACGGAGCGTCCGGCTCACCTGTTGGCTCGAAGTAGAGAATGTTCTCGAGCGATGTCTCCCACTGGGCTTTCGGTTTCCACTTCGCTTTCACACGCATCCCCATCCTGATGTCATCGTGGGGCACACCGCTGATCAGGTGATAGATGGGAACGTCAGCGCCATCGAGCACGATCGCGCCAAAGCAATACGGGGGCGTGAGCTTCTGCCCCTCGAAAGGGATACGGATGATCGTGAACGTGGTGAGCACGCCGACGTCTGCCACCTGCACGTACTCGCTCGTCGGATTGCCCGTCATGGGGTCGGCGGCACGGGGCGGCACGTAAACTTTGCCAGAAGCCGGATCTCGACCGCCGATGAGCTTGCCTTCCTCCAGGCCGCGCAGATATGCGGTGTAGTGCAGCCCAGGGTTTACGTCGTAGTCGAGGTGCACTGGGCCGGGCATGAAGGGGGCGATCGGATCGAAGCAGGCGATGTCGCGAATGGTGCCATTTTTCTGATCAGCCCATCGCAGGCGGACGCGCATCCCCGTCTTCATTTGCTTGGCCGTTCCCGCGTCGACGACGTGCAACATGGAGTTGTCGGCGCCGTCGATTTGAATGAGCGCCCAGGCAAACGGACGGTCGAAGGGGTGCCCCTTCCGGGGCTTTGGTACCCATGACCAAGACCTCACCGTCCCCGCCGGACGCAACTGAACGAACTCATCGGTCGTGGGCTCGCCCTGCTCGTCGTATTCGAGAGGCGGGCACAGGACACGACCGTCCGCCGTCCTGATGCCTTCGAGCACTTCGTAACGAAGGCTTTCAAGAAAGCGGCCGACCACCGGTCCAGTGCTTCGGGTGTACGTGTATTGGAGCACGTACGGCGCCGACAGGATCTCGCTCATATTGGTGTCCCGTGTCGCGGAGAGCCCTTAGCCCTGAGGAAAGAACTTCTGCATTTTCTGGGCGAGAGCAATGTTGCCTTTCACCTTGAGCTTGCGTGTCAGGAACGCTTTGCGACCGTCGAGGTCACCGTTGGCCATCTCGATGAACTTCGCGGCGTCCATCATGATGTTGAGAGTCGGCTTGTCCACCGAGCCTGTTTGTACGCCTTTGAACTGGCCGTCTTCGATTGTGACGGTCCACTCGCCGCCGCCGTCGCCGCTCAGGCTGTACTGCATCGTAGCGCTCACGCCCTTGGCCTGGTCTGGCACGAAGCGCTTGGCCAGGGTGTCGAAGTACTCTGCTGTGTTGGCTACTTTGGCCATGTCCACCTCCCGGTTCCGGGTAGAAAAGGGTGAGAGAGAAATGAAACATGTTCTATTTTGCCCAAGCCTCCCCGTCAAGCCGGACTTGGAGGCGCGGCCCGAAAAACGCGTTCGCTGCGAGGGCTGGCTACGGCTCGGGAAGCACGGGAGGCGCGATCGAACCGATCAGGTGCAGCCCGGCGACGCACTCGTCCCCCACGCGGCGCGCCCAGATGACACGAGCGCGCTTGAATATGACGCGCCCGGAGTGGGTCGTGATCCTCAAGTCGCAAAGCGTCCCGGTCGAGAGCCAGCCATCGAGGGACAGCTGAATGCCGGTGGCGCTCACGTCTAGCGCTGCTGCGCGAACGCGAAGGGGGGCCAGAATCTCGATTTGAGCGTCGGAAGCCCAGCGAACCGCATGGCGCCGCTCGTCGTCTTGCACCGCGGGCCGAACCTCCGACTGCTTGCGCACGGGAGGGGGTGACTTCGAACCACGCTTTGGAAGCTTGGAACTCATGCCCGCCTTACCGCCACTGCAGTACCGCTGCGACGGCGACTCCATGATGCCCGCCGAGTTCAATGATGTCGAATAAGTCACCAAATCGTGTGCGCCAAATCACATGTCATGACCAAATCGGCAGCCTGAGCGGCCCTGGGTCCCCAGGAAAGGACTCATCAGCCAAGGCGCTCGATGATCGTGACGTTCGCCTGCCCACCGCCTTCACACATGGTCTGGAGGCCAAAGCGACCGCCCGTGCGCTCGAGCTCGTGCAGGAGGGTCGTCATGAGCTTGGCGCCTGTCGCTCCGAGCGGGTGACCGAGCGCGATCGCTCCACCATTCACGTTGACCTTGTCGAGGTCTGCGCCGAGCTCCTTCGCCCATGCGACCACGACGGGAGCGAAGGCCTCGTTGATTTCGACCAGGTCGATCTCGTCCAGGCTCATCCCCGCTTTGTTCAGCGCGTACTGCGTTGCAGGGATGGGAGCAGAGAGCATGCGGATCGGATCCTCTCCACGAACGCTCAGGTGGTGAATGCGCGCCCGAGGAGTGAGCTTGTGCTCCTTCAGCGCCTTTTCCGAAACCACCAGGAGCGCAGCGGCGCCGTCGGAGATCTGGCTGGCCACGGCGGCCGTGAGGCGGCCGCCCTCCATGAGCACCGGCAACGCGGCCATTTTCGCCAACGTGGTGTCAGCGCGCGGGCCTTCGTCGGCTGTAACCTCGCCAAACGGGACGATTTCGCGATCGAAACGGCCTTCCTTCTGTGCCTGTAGCGCGCGGCGATGGCTTTCGAGCGCAAACCTCTCGAGCTCTTCACGGGAGAGATCCCAATCCTTCGCGATCATCTCGGCGCCGTAGAATTGATTGACTGGTTTGTCGCCATAGCGCTCCGTCCAGCCAACCGATCCCGAGAACGGATCGGGAATCCCGAGCTCTTTGCCAACCAGCATCGACGCGCCGATCGGGATCATGCTCATGTTCTGAACACCGCCCGCGACCACGAAATCCTGCGTACCGCTCATCACGCCCTGCGCGGCGAAATGAACCGCTTGCTGTGAGGAACCACACTGCCGATCGATCGTGACGCCGGGCACGTGCTCCGGGTATCCGGCGGCGAGCCAACAGGTACGAGCGATGTCACCTGCCTGGGTTGCGACCGAATCGACGCAGCCAAAAACCACGTCGTCGACGAGACCGGGATCGATACCTGCGCGCTCGATGAGCCCCTTGATGGCATGTGCGCCCAAGTCGGCGGAGTGGACCTTGCTCAACCCGCCCTTCTTCCTTCCGACGGGCGTACGTACTGCTTCGACGATGTATGCTTCCGGCATCTGAACCTCGTTATTGTATATCTCTAGGGGGACCGCTTGACGCCCGCAAGGCGCCGTGACGAAAACTCAAAGAATGTGCCGACCTACCCGCTCGCGATGATGGACCGCATCACCGTGAGCCGCAGCGAGGGCCCAGGCGCGTTTCATCCACATGTGCAGGTCACACTCGATCGTATAGCCGATCGCCCCATGGACCTGCAGGGCCTCCTTCGCCACGAATTTTGCAGCCTGGCCTGCGTAGATCTTGGCAAGGGAAACGTCGATTTCGGCGTCACGCGAGGCGGTCGCCATCGACCACGCAGCGCGGTACACCATGGGCCTGGCGAGCTCTTGCGCGATGAGCGCGTTGGCGAGCCGGTGCTTGACAGCCTGCTGCGCGCCGATCGGCTTACCGAACTGCTCCCGGTCTTTCGCGTATTGCACCGCCATGTCCAGCATTCGACGGCAAAGTCCGATCAACTGAGCCGCCGTGCCCAGCGTGGCGCGCGTACGAGCGAGCTCAAGAAGTGCCGTCGTGTCGACGTCTTCTCGCATTCCGTACTGCGCGAAGGGCTCGAACGCGACGTGCGCGATCTCCCGAGTCCGGTCGACCGATCGCTCCGCACGGACCGACACGTCCGCGATCGGCACGCAGTACACCGCGCCGCCCCGCTGCGCGATTACGACGTCGGCGGATGCGGCGTGTGAAACGATCGCATCCTCGTCGAAGGACAGAACGATGCGGGTCTTACCCGCCACCGCGGGGTGGAGCCAGCGCGTCTTTTGCGCATCGGTGCCGGCCGCTTCGAGAAGCGGAATCCCAACCGCAACGGTATCGACGATCGGACCGGGCAACGCAGCGTAACCGGTCTCCTCCAAAGGCAGGACCAGATCGAGCTCCCCCATCCCCATCCCGCCGTCCTCTTCGGAGGCGGTCATGCCAATGACCCCCGTCTCAGCGAGCGTCTGCCAAACCGCGCGCGCACCCTCGGGCCGACCTTCCCACGCTGCACGAACGACCTCCGGCTGGCACTCGCGCTGCAAGACCGCACGCACCGTGTCGCGAAGCATCGTCTGGTCGTCGTTGAACGCAAAATCCATGAGCTCCGCTATTTCCGCGGTAGGCCGAGGACACGCTCGGCAATGATGTTGCGTTGGATTTCGTTGGTGCCAGCGTAGATGGGACCTGCCAGCGCGAATTGAAAACCCTTCATCCAGTCCCCTCCATCGACCGCGCTCTGAGCACCCTCGTCGAGCTCCAGCAGCTCGCCGATGATCGCGAGGGCGGTTTCGTGGGTCCTCACGTCCATCTCCGACCAGAAGACCTTGTTCATGCTCGAGTCGGGACCGACCGACTCGCCTCGTACCATCCGAGTAACCGTGTGATAGGTGAACCAGCGGTAGGCCTGCGCGTCCATCCATGCCTGAATGACCCGATCCCGCAGCACCGGATCGGCACGGTCGCGAAATCGATGGTAGAGGTCGATTAGGCGCGATGCGGTGGCCACGAATCGGCCTGGGCTACGAAGGCTCAACCCGCGCTCCGAGCTCGTGGTGGCCATCGCGACCTTCCATCCCTGGTGTGGTTCGCCAATGATGTCGGTGTCGGGAACGAACACGTCTTCGAGAAAGATCTCGGCGAACCCCTCGTCACCGTCCAGACGATCCACCCCGCGCACGGTGATTCCCTCAGCATGCAACGGAAACATGAAGTAGGTCAGCCCGTGGTGGCGGGTCTGACCCGGATCGGACCGAAACAAGCCGTACGCCATGTCGCAAAATGCCGCCCGAGTAGACCAGGTCTTCTGTCCGCTCAGCCTCCAACCCCCATCGACGCGTCGCGCTGTGCTCTTGAGCGAGGCAAGGTCACTGCCCGCATTCGGCTCCGACCACGCTTGCGCCCAGGTCACGTCTCCCCGCGCCATCGGCCGGAGCACGCGCTCCTTCTGCTCCTCGGTGCCAAACTCGAACAAGGTCGGCGCGAGAAGGAAGATGCCGTTCTGGGTGACGCGGCTGGGCGCGCCGAGCCGGTAGTATTCCTCTTCGAAGATCAACCACTCGAACAGCGTGGCCTCACGACCCCCATAGCGCTTGGGCCAGGAGACCGCGGCCCAGCCGGCATCGAAGAGCTGGTGCTCCCACTGCAGATGCAACGAGAACCCTTCTCGTGTGTCGCCCGAAGGAAGCCGCGTTGATGGCACGTTCGCCTCGAGCCATTGACGACAGTCCCTGCGAAAGGCGTTCTCGGCATCGGTGAACTCGAGATCCATCGGAGCCGCTCACGCACCCAGTCGTTCGAGCGTCGCCCGAGCTTCGATCATGATGCGCTGAATGAGCTCGGCAACGGTCGGGATTTCGTCGATCACTCCGGCGACCTGGCCGGTTGGCAGGATGCCCGCCTCCAACCTGCCATCGACCATCGATGCCTTGGTCAACATCGGCGCATTGGCGGCCATCGCGAGCTGCGCCCAAGTGAGATCTTGGTTCTGTTTCATGGCCATTCCCTCCTCTAGAAGCTCGGGCAGGGAGGTCCCGGTGACCTTCATCAAGGACAAGGCATTGAGCGCGGCTCGAGGGAATCTCGTGAGGACGTTTGCCTTCTCGAGCTGATCGATGAGGAGCGTTCGGATAACCCGCTGTGGATGACCATCGACGGCTCTCGTCACAACAGTGCCGTTTACCTTGGTCTGCAAGTAGATCTGTTTCACGTGATCGGGGACTTGGCTGTCCTGGGTCAACAAGAATCGTGTACCCATCGCGATGCCCTCGGCTCCGAGTGCCAAAGCTGCCACGAGCCCGCGACCATCGCGAAATCCGCCGGCACCTACGACCGGAATGTCGACCGCAGCCGAAACGTCGGGAATCAGGATGGAGGTCGGGATCTGTCCCGTGTGGCCCCCGCCCTCTTGGCCTTGTGCGATGACGGCGTCGACGCCCCAGGCCTGGACTTTCTCGGCGTGGCGCCGCGCACCGATCGTGGGCATCGTGAGGACGCCGGCGTCCTTGAGCGTCTTGATGACGCGCTCGCCCGGTGCCTGCGCGAAGCTCGCGACCTTGACCTTCTCGCGGATGAGGAGCGCGACACGCTTCATGACGTCGGACTGATCGGCCCGCATGTTCACGCCAAATGGTCTCTCCGTTCGGCTCTTGACCTTGGCGATGGCCTGTTCGAGCTCGCGAAGCGTCATCGTGGCAGCGGCCAGAATACCGAGGCCACCGGCCTGACTCGTCGCCGAAGTCAGGCTGGCCCCGGAGACCCAACCCATCCCGGTCTGGATGATCGGGTACTCGATGCCAAACATGTCACAGATGCGGGTGTGAAGCGCCGACTTGGCCTTTGGCTCTTGCTTGGGCGCGGGCGCGTCGACGCTCTTCAAGCCTGCAGGCGCTTTGCTTTTGCGCGCCGTCGTCTTCGGCTTCGGCTTGGTCTTGGCTTTGGGAGCCGTCGACCTGGGCTTCTTCGCCGGCGGCTTGGTCGACTTGGTCTTCGTCGTCCGCTTCTGAACCGTCATATTACGACTTCCTTCTGCGCATGTCCTTGCGGATCCAGCTCACGCAAGATGCCAACGACTTCTGGGGTCGGGACTGGGGTCACGTCCAGCTGGTCATTGATCGCGAGCTCGAAGCCCGTGTTGTCGACGACTTGCGCGAGCGTCACGCCGGGATGAAGAGTAACCAAGCGCATTCGGTGGTCCGGTGTGCCGAAATCAAACACGCCCAAGTTGGTTACCACACGCCTGATCTCGTGAAAACGGCTCCCCTCGGGCCCAAGCGCGGCCGCGCGATCGTAGCCAACGCCGCAAACCATGTCGACTCTCGCCACGAGAGCCCGGGCGTGGTGATTGGGGATCCAGTAGCTGGTCACGTGATTGATCGTGTTTCCCGGCGCTCCGCGCACACCGAGAAGCTGTGCTTTCGGGCTCTCCCAAGGGCCTATGCAGGCGATGTTCTGGTTGCCGAAGCGATCGATCTGCGACGCTCCCATCATGACGTGGCGACGTCCCCACCAGAGCGTGTCGAACACCGCACCAAACGGCATCCAACCTTCGACATCGTCATCGCTCGGCACCGCCCCCAGAGGCAGCGCCCTGCGAAGCAAGAGATTGTACCCGTCCGTCATCAACAAGTCGGGAGCGAAGGTTGCCTTCGCTAGGCGTGCGCCCAGGCTCGGCGTAGTCCCCATGGCGCTCACCATGATCTCCCCGTCGTGGCGGAAGCACTCGGCAACCGCAAGGGCGCAGACATCGGCACGCGTCGCTTCGTTGCCACTCACTCGGACACCGCCCGCTGATAGTCAGCCTCGCTCAGATCGAGGTACTTCACGCGAAACGCTTTCCACGCCTCGTCGTCCGCCGCGGCCGTCGCATATTGCCGTTGAAACTTCTCGTCCCGCGCATAGTCGGGCGGGCACTCCGTGAAATGTGCGCCGCCTGGGGCCTCGACCACGCCGCTCACCATCATGCGGTTGATCACGAGGCTCTGGAGCGGACCGCCCTGCACGAGCGCCTCGGTCGTCACGATCCGCTCGCAACTCATGAAGGCTTTCTTGGCGGCCATGCAGAAGAGATGATCAAAGAAGGGGTCGCGGCCGAGCGCTTGACCGTTGCCGGACGCATCTGCGCGATTCATGTGAATGAATGCGACGTCGAGGTTCAACGCAGGAACCGCGACGAGCTCCTCGGCATCGCCGTAGGGCGACCTCACGGTCTTGAGATGTGGATTGATCTTCAACACGTCCGAACCGAGCCCCGCGCGCGTCGGCAAGAACGGCAGTCGTTGCGCTGCCGCCCGAAGCCCGAGAAGAAACATCCCCTCATCGAGCTCGATCGCTTCTATCGTGCCCTCTTGCCGAGCCTTTCGGAAATGCGGCTCGAGCGGAATCGAGTCGAGTGAGACGAATCCGTACACGGCCTTCCTGAGTTGCCCGGTCGCGCATAGGATCCCCACGTCCGGCCCGCCGTACGAGACGATCGTCAGGTCCTTCACCCCCTTGCGAACCAGCGCTCGGATCAACGCCATCGGCTTGCGCCGTGATCCCCATCCTCCAACGCCGATCGTCATGCCGTCGGTAACTTCGGCGACGGCTTCGTCCGCCGACATGCGTTTGTCGCTCACGAAGCTACCTCACTTCTCATCGGGTGTCGGTCCGCGCTTCTCCACAAATGCGTCCCGTGCCTCGTCGGCCACCCCCGCCAAATTCAACTCGAAGGTGAAGCCCTGCTCGAACCGGTACGATCGATTCACGTCGATCGGATCGATGTTATTCAGACATTCCTTGGCTACGCGAACGACCCGAGGGATCTTTTTCGTGAACGTGTGAGCCACCTCCCGTGCCTTGTCGACGAGCTGATTCAACTCAACCAGCGCGTAAACCGAGCCCCAGGCATGGAGCTCCTCGGCGGTGGCGGCGTCGCAGGTCAGGACCATCGCCCGCATCTTGAGCGGCGGAACCAGGCGTTGCAGATGAGTGGCGGCACCGAGGGCACCGCGGTCGACCTCAGGCAGCGAGAACTTGGTGCCCCTGGCCGCGATCAGGATGTCCGAGTTGCCGGCCAGGCCGATGCCCCCGCCCACGCAGTATCCATGCACTGCCGTGATGACGGGGACCTTGCATTCATAGACCGCCTTGAACGCCTCCCAGCAGCCTCGATTCGCGCCGAGAAGCGCCTCGAAGCCCTCGCTCGTTTGCATCTCCTTGATGTCAACTCCAGCATTGAAGCCTCGACCCTCGGCCCGAAGGATGAGCGCACGGGTGGTTGGCTGGTTCCCTGCAGCGGTTATCAACTCTGCCAGCTCAAACCAGCCGGCCACGGGGATGGCGTTGACCGGTGGATAGTCCACGACAATCTCGGCGATTCCATCAATGATTCCGTGCGAAATGCCCACGATGCGTCCCTTCGAGCCAGTCCCGAAGTGAAACGCGTTTCAGTCCATCGGTCAAGCCGACGCGGGAATCTCAGGCCGCGAGACGCTCGAGCAAAGCTGCGATCTGCGGCGTGATCTCGTGCCCCATCCGCGCCAGCTCAGTTCGGACCGCCTCCGCAGCGCCTGCTGCATCAGGGCTCGTGAGAGTACGGATCGGTGGCGTGCGAAACCGGTACACCACCCGCAGCACCGCGCGGACGATCGCCTCGGGCACCACGATCACAACGGCGAAGTCATCGCGGGCCAGTCGTTCGCGCCGGTCATCAAGCCAGTCTGCAAAGGCCTTGCGATGGCGCGCTGCGATGACGCCAGCGCCTCGTTGGTGACGGACGAGCCCCAGAAACGGAAGACCCCGTTCGAGGTGGAAATCGGCGATGCTCAGCATCAGACCGATCTCCTGGTCCTCGATCTGCCGTGGCAGCTTCATGTCGTAGAGGACCAACGGCGAAAGCGTGCCGTCGATTCGAATTCGCTCCGACTCATAGGTCGGTTTCGCGCCCCAATCACGTTGCATAGAAAAAGCCAATCGTAAGTGAGGAAGCCTCACGAAAGGCGAGACCCCCAAGAAAGCCGCGGAAGTATGACGACATTACACCAGGCGTCAACCCCCGATTGGGGATGAAACGAAGGTGAGATCACAAGAGGGCGTTGCCCCCATCCGAGCTTGGCGATATCACGGGCGCGGTGTTCGAAACCATTCCCGAAATGGTCGCCCAACAGGCTGAAAGGCTCGGCGACCGGCAGGCCATCGTGGACGGCGAAACAACGCTCAGCTTCGCGGAGCTCGCCGACCGAGTCGACGAAGCCGCCCGGGCGCTGATCGCGATCGGCATTCGCAAGGGGGATCGGGCCGCAGTCTGGGCCCCCAACATCTGGGAGTGGATCGTCTGCGCCCTGGCCATTCACCGCGCTGGCGGGGTGATGGTCCCGGTCAACACCCGGTACAAGGGGATCGAGGCCGCCTACCTGCTCGAGAAGAGCGGGGCCAAGGTCTTGTTCACGGTGACGGACTTTTTGGGCGTCGACTACGTTGCGCTGCTGCGCGGCGTCGACATCGAGCTTGCAGCGCTCGATCAGATCGTCGTGCTCCGAGGTAACGCGCCGAAAGGCACGGCGAGCTACCAGGCATTCCTAGGTCACGCATCGGAGGTTCCGGAGACGGCCGCGCAAGAGCGCGCCTCGACGCTTGTTCCAGAAGATCTCGCAGACATCCTCTTCACGTCGGGGACGACGGGCAAGCCAAAGGGCGCGATGTGCACGCATGGCCAGAACCTGCGTGTGTTCGATCAATGGAGCTCGATCGTAGGCCTTTGCGAGGCGGACCGATACCTGATCGTGCTCCCGTTCTTTCATAGCTTTGGTTACAAGGCCGGATGGTTCTCGGCGCTCATGCGCGGGGCGACTATTTTTCCGGAGCCCGTGTTTGACGTCGACGTGGTGTTGCAACGCGTGGAGCGAGACCGCATCACGAT
>JBAVOF010000508.1:0-4180 GCA_049691835.1 Polyangiales bacterium | reverse complement strand
GCCACGCCATCGCCATCGGCGTCCACCGTGTCATTCGCCTTAATCGCGTCGTACAGCGCAACATGGGCCGCCGCGTAGCGCTCGATCGTGTCCAAAAGCGCCGTCATGGCGGTTTCGTCGAGCAAGTCGAACAGCCCACCGCGGCCGGGGGGGTAACTCCGGTCCCGTACGCCGAGAGGAAGTAGTTGATCGGCTCGTTGACCGTCACCCACTCGTCGACGCGGTCCCCGTATTCTCTTGCAAGTAGCGCGCCCAGCTCGGCGAGCTCCTCGGTGATCGCGGTGGCCCCGGCTTCATTGTTCCATCCGCAGAGGTCGGCGTCCGACGGGGTGCAGGTGGCATCTGAAGCGCGCCGGGGGTCATCGACCCAAACCGGGCTCGAAAAGTGATGGACGGTAATCATCGGTTTGATCCCCGATTGGGTCAGCGCGTCGACCACGCCGTCGTAGTGATCGATCGCTGCTTGATTCAGCTCGTCGCGTGCGGGCTCGATGCGCGACCAGTTCACGTTGAACCGATAGGCATCCAAGTTCGTTTCGACGGCGAGCTCGACGTCATCGAGGGCAAGCTCGAAGCCGCGGACCGCGTCCCCGACGAAGCCTTCACCCATCCCCAAGCCATCGGGCGCCGGTTTGGTCCAGACATACCAATCGAGCTCCGGCACCGACTCTTCGATCTGCGCCGCAGCCGTCGCTGCCCCAAACGTGAACGACCCTTTTCCCTGCTCTCCGCCGACCGGCCCTTCGGGCGGAAACGCAACGCCGTCCGTCGAGCTGTCGCTCCCACTGCACGCGACCAGCACAACAAAGCAGCCACTCATCCATGATCTATGCATGCGGCCAACCATACCGGCCGCCAAGACTCCGTCAAAGCGAGGCGAAAACCCAAGCGCCCGGAGGCAAAGTCGACCGGTGGTCGATTCCATTCGCGGCAGATTGCGAAGTTCCTGTACCCTCTAGCTCGGAGCTTGGAGGACACCCTTGAGACGCCAGCTCACCCCGCGCCAGACCTGGGCACTGCTGATAGCCGTCGCTTGCTTCGGTTGTAGCAGCGGTTCGACCGGCGGCACCGGCGGCACCGGTGGCACTGGCGGCGGCGGCGGGCGCGGCGGGTCCGGTGGTGACGCGCTGCCCTTTGTTGGCGCCGTGACCAATCTCGACGAGGCGCTAGGTCGGGCGGACTTGGTGTTCGAAGGTGAAGTCACGGCGATCGAGTACGCCAGCTCGATGAACAACGGTACCGGCGGGCCGGACCCGGACGATGTCGATGATTCGGGCGTCGTGGCACACACGTTCGTCACATATCGCATCACGGAGGACTTCAGCGGAAACGCGATCGGGGACACGGTGACCATGCGTTTCATCGGCGGCGTCGATGCAGCCACCGGCCCCGACTACGACATCCTCGAGCTCGCGCAGGCGCCCCGGTTCGATGTCGGCGACCGGGACATCGTGTTGATGCGGGGCAATACCGAGCTCGCCTGTCCTCTCGTCGGTTGCTCTGATTGGCGGTTTCGAGTCTTGCAGAGTCCCCAGGATGACCAACCCTACATCTTCAGTGAGCTCGGACAGGAGGTGCGCCTCGTCGAGGATTCGGACGCGGCCGGCCATCTCTTCATGGTTGGCGAGCACGAGATCCCCGAAATCGTCGAGCACACCATCGCGTTCCCCGACGGCGAATCGGCAACCCTCATCTTCGAATCGACGGACGAGGCCGGCGAGCCAGAACCAGGCGCGGCCAGCCTCGCTCCAAAGCACAATTTCGAGCCACGCCCGGACGGCACATCACCATTGGACGAGCCCGCCGAGGACGCCAATGCACCGGTCGCCGGCTACCGATTGGAGCCAGAGCAGCTCAGGGCATTGATCCGCAAGTCCATCGCCGACCACCCCGACTTCCTGTGGCGGCCCTACCGGATCGCGAATCCAACCGAGCCGTTCACAATCGGCCAGTTTTCAGACATAGCGGGCCCAGCATCCGACGACGACCCGCGCGTTCCGCCACCAGTGCGAGAGCCTTACGAAGAAGCGGAAGCCGCCGCGGCCGCGCTGGCGGACATCGAGAACGACGGAAGCATCGATCCAGGGCTGATCCTCGATATTCAGTCGCGGCGGCAAACCGCGACAGGCGTCATCGAGACGCCGAACGAAGAAGATCAGGAGTCACTGGCCGAAGACATGTGGTTGGAGCCGAGGCGATGAGAACGGGACGCAATCCGCTCTGGCCAATCCTCGCGTTCGCAAGCGCGCTGGGCCTGAGCTCGCATGCCCTCGCGTATCGCTATTGGACCTGCGACGGAACGGTCTTGAAGTTCCAGGGCGGCGGCCTCGAATACGAGGCGGGCACAAACTCGTTCGAGACCGAAAACAGGCGCTACTCCCTTCGCCAAGCGCTCATTCACTGGAACGATGCGCCGTCGACCTTCGAGTTCTACGAACCTGAATGGAACAAGGACGTGAGCTCCAGCAACAATACCAGCGAAATCTGGTACACGACCGACAGCGGCCTCCTCGATGGGGCACCGGCGCGCGCCCTCATCAAGTGGAACTGCAGCGTGTTCTCGAAGAAGTTCAAGTCCGTCGACATCGTGATGGACAACGACGTGAGCTGGATGAACTACGAAGCGCGCACGAGTCACCGCAAGTGGCGCCCGGAAGGCGACGGCTATCGTCCGGCGCAAACGACGCTGATGCACGAGCTCGGGCATGCGCTCGGGCTGGCGCACTCCAATGCGCGTTACAATCTCATGGGAAGCGACCCAGAAGTCGTCAACGTGAACGACGGCGAGTTCCAATCGTACTCCAGCGAGGACCCATCACGCGGAGCCGCATTCGTGTATGGGACCGACAACGGAAGCAAGCCGGACCTGGCGATCACCCCCTTCAAGTACAACGGCGTGAGCGGCGAATATTCGACACACCGGTTCGCACAGGTTTTCAATGAGGCGGGCACCCAATCGCTCCCGTGGATCTGGGACGCAAGCCGGCGCGAGTGGTACGTCGAGGTGAAACGCGGCGTCAAATACAAGTTCGAGTTCACCTATGAGCACCTCGGTCCTGGCGGAGCCATCAACACCAAGGTCGGCTACTACCTCTCCTCGAACGACAACATCACCACCGCGGATTGGTTCCTCGAAGATCGCAATTTTTCCCTCGGCTGGAACGTCCCGTACACCACTACGCGAACGATCCGCATCCCCAACTCGGCACAGCTGCAGCGGTACTACTTCGGCGCCATCGTCGACTATGAAAACACCACCAACGAGCGTCGCGGCTCAAACAACGCCGCCTACATACCGATTCAAGTCATCGACTAGCGGCCAAGGCCAAATGAAAGGAGGGTCAGACGGCCGCGGGCTCGTCGATCCTTACCAGCTTCGCGATCAGCTCCACGTGCGGCGTCTGCGGCAAGGTATCGTACGCGCGCAAGCTCTCCAGCCGGTAGCTCGGCGCAAGCGCCGCGAGGTCGTTCGCAAGCCCCGCAGGTCCGCATGCCAGCATGTGAATCCGCGCTGGCCGAAGCCGAAGCAGCTCGCGGGTCACCGCGGCGCCAAGGCCCTTGCGAGGAGGGTTCGCGACCATGGCATCGGGCGCGACCGATTGCCGAGCGAGGAAATCCTCTACGGTTTCCGCTTCGATGCCGAGGCTCCTCGCGCCTTCGGGATGCGATTCGCAGGGCAGGACCCCTGCCGACAACGCCTTCAGCCGGCGCGTGGTTGCGCCCGAGCCAGCGTAGAGGTCGAAAATCCGTCGGCCGCCGATGCCGCCGACGAGGTCGTCGTACATCTGCTCTGCGACCTCGGGATTGGGCTGCAGAAAGCCGAGCGGCCCGATCTGCGTGCCATGCACGTCGAGCGATTCGATCCCTCGAAGCACGGTGGCCTCCGCTCCCCGTAGCGCATTTCCGCCTTCGCGATGAAAGCTGCCCGCGACTCCATCGCAGCGCGTTAGCCGATCGCTCAAGCGCCGCAGCTCCTTGTCATCCGCCTCGCTCGTGACCAACGTGGCCAGCACTTGCGTTCCGTTCGTGCGCAGCCAGACCGAGCGAAGTCCGAGGCGCTCGCGCCGCTCGTTGTGCGCCGCGATCCCCAAGTCCCGAGCGGCCTCCGCGAGCTCGTCCGCAGCCGCCGCGATGAGCGGATGATCGACGAGGCAACCCTCCATGTCGGCCGGACGGTGTG
>JBAVOF010000507.1:0-7513 GCA_049691835.1 Polyangiales bacterium | reverse complement strand
GAGCAGTGCGATGACGGCAATCTGGCGGACGGTGACGGCTGCGCCTCCGACTGCAGCTACGAGAACGGCGCGGACCTGACCCAGGTCGGCACGATCATCGCCCGCATCACCACCCCGATCGGGGGCGGCAACCCGGACATCGAGGTCATTCGCGACGGCGACAAGCCGCCGGTCGGTCACTGGTCCTATGCGCGCCAGTACGACACCTTCTCGGGCGGGGCGGCGGTTCCTGCGGACTGGATCGGCTACCAGTACGGAGCCAATCAGCTCTTCGGCCAGCTGGTTTTCCAGGAAGGCATCAACCCGGGCGACGGCGGCTTCTTCGAGTCCTCCGTCACCGTGCAGGTGCGGCAGAACGGCACCTGGGTCGAGGCTCCCGGCGTGACCATCACCCCTGCATACGCTGGTGACGACGGCATCCCCTACAACACCTACGTATTTGATTTCAGTCCGGTCGTCGGCGATGCCATTCGGATCTACGGCACCCCCGGAGGGAGCCAACACTTCATCTCCATCGCCGAGCTCGAGGTATTCGCGGCGCCATAATTCATGCCGCGGCGCCATGGCTCTGGATGGGAGCCTGGCTTCGCCCTCGATCGCGTTGTTTCTGCGAAGCACCGTTGCGAGCCATCTGCGTAGAGGACGCGTAAAGCGCCCCCGCAAACACAAATGGCAAATAGTGCGCGCTCGAGTTGGGTATGAGGTCAAACGTCGAGAACCCCAACATCAAAGCCAGCGCGGCGACGAATCTCCGGTCCAACTCTCGAGGGATGGCTCTGAGCCGGCGCGCAGCCATGAACACCGGCAGCAGGAGCAGAAGGTACTTGCTAAGGAAGCCTACCGCGCCAGCCTCACCAATCGTGATGACCCATTCACCATCCGCAATGGATGTCTGTTTGCCGGTCCAGGGATCGTGAATGCAAGGCCTACAGTAAGTTCCCCAACCAAAGATAGGGCGTTCCTTCGCCCGCGCCAGAAGCGCCTGCTCGTTGGTGAAGCGCGTCATGAGGGACTCGGCTCTCTCCTCTCCGAACCGAGCCTGCGCCACTTCGTCCAGCCACTGCACCGGGATCAGATCGGCGCTGCGGAAAACCGGGTATGTCAGCGCCATGAAAGTGAGAACCATGGCGACCCGGACCCCCGTTTTCGGGCGGAAGAACAGGAGAAGTGGAACGCCGACCAGTGTGTAAAGGAACGCGGCCAGACTCTTGTTGAGCAGCGCAAGCACCCAAAGGATCCCCACGGACCAGGCGGGAGGAATACCGAACACTTTGATGTTCGCCTTGTACAGCGTCGCGGCGGCCAGCAGCCCCACCATGGTGAACATGGCAACGGTGATCCCATGGGCCATGAAAACCATGGGGCGGAACGAATCGCCACGCATCATCTGCAGGAACATGTGCTGGTAGTACCCGTACACCCAGTAGTTGAATTGCGGACTGAGCCTGAGCTCGATCAGCTGAAATACGCCGTAGATCAGAGTGGCTCCAACGAGCATCCGGAACAAGACCCGCAGGTCGCTGGCGTCTCGGAACATTGCGGCCGCCAACACGAACGGAAGGATGTAGTCGAACGTCTTGAGAACGATGACGTTGACCGCGTCATATGCGCCGTGGCCAGGTAAGTAGATGGATCCTTGGAACACCGGATCGGTATTGAGAAAGACCGTTAGAATGCGGCCCGCAAGGAGCGCGAACATGGGTAACTTGATCCACACACTCAAGTGCAACGCCTTGAGTCGCTGGCGGTGAAAGAGCAGCACCCCGATCAGGAGCCAGAAGATGGCCAGCTGGGTCTTGGTCAATGGGGGAAGGCCAGGTAAATCGAACTCGACGCGCTCCGGGAGGAACATCAACGGGAGCAGCAGGAGAAGTGCCGCTGCCTTCGCAGGAGGCCACCGGCGCGCGCCCCAGAGCGCGATGGGAATCCAAACGAAGAAGGCCAAGGTGCTGAGAAGATTGCCGTCTGAATGCACCATGGAGGGTCACCGCGATCGCGAAGAATGCTCGACAAATGACCGCCGGAAGGGTGCTTTCATCTCAAGGGCGCCGTACCACGAGTGATCTCATAATCAAAGCTCCTCGCAAGACCAAGGTCGGTGAGGGCACATGGATCACACAGTGCGGTTACAACTTATTACCCTTGCCCTAAGGGGTTGAAAATGGCGGCTTTTCATCAATCCCAGCCCCTAGAATTAACCCCTTAGTGTTGGCAGGGAAGGGGGATCGACGACAATACTACGGGCGTGAGGGGAAGCATAGGCTCGAAACTGGGGGTGGCCGTCGCGCTTATCCTGCCGCTTCTCGGCTGCGATGGGCAGATCGGCAATCTTTCGGGTTCCAACGGCCCGCCGCGCAGCGAGACCGGCTCCCGCTCCGGGAGCCTGAAGTGCGATGTGACCGATACAGGCTTTCAGCCCCTGCGCCGGCTTTCGTCTCAGCAGATCGACAACACGCTGCGGACGCTTTTCGGGAACGAGCTCGGGAACGCCGTCGTGAGCCTTGCCAACGTCCCGGACACCAAAGTCGTTGCCGGGTTCTCAACCGAGGCCGATGCCAACGTCGTCAACAGCACGACCTCGGCGGCGTTTGAAGACGCAGCCGAATCCATCGCCGCCTATCTGGTCGACAATGCGAGCACGGCGCTGCCGAAGTTGATGCCATGTGCATCCGGCGCCGACATCAGTTCGTGCATCGACCGGTTCATCGACGAGTTCGGTCTGAAAGCGTATCGGCGACCTCTCACGAGCGACGAGCGACAGATCCTCCGCGATGTCTACGACACCGTTAGCGCGACACAGACCGCTGAGGAAGCCTGGGCGGCGGTCGTCCAGGTCGTGGTTCAGTCGCCGCAGTTCCTCTATCTGGTCGAGCAGGGCGGAGAACCCGTGGGCGGAGGCGACTACCTCGTCGCAGTCGCTGACTACGAAATGGCCAGCCGACTCTCGTACTTCTTGAATAACACCATGCCAGATGACGAGCTCTTCGAAGCCGCCGCTGCGGGCGAGCTGCGGACGCCCGAACAAATCGAGGCGCAGGCACGTCGCTTGGTTGCCAAGGACGAGCTGATCGACGTCCTCGCCTCGTTCCACAACGAATGGTTGGGCCTCTACGACTTCAGCTCGATAGCCAAGTCTCCGGAGTTGTTTCCGAATTTCAACGAATCGATGCGCGCCGCGATGGCTAGTGAGATTCGACGGCTCACCGAACACGTCATGTACGAGCTCGATGGAACGGTGCCAGCCTTTCTCTCTGCCAGCGACTGGGAAATTCCCGCCGAGCTGGCGCCCGCATACGGACTAGCCGGGCAGGGGTTCGCATCCGATGGGAACGGTTCCCGTGCAGGAGCACTGACGTCGAGCGCGTTTCTCGCGACCCATGCGCATCCTGACAGCAGCTCCGTGATTCGGCGCGGCGTGTTCATTCGTCGTGCCGTTCTCTGCGGCAACCTTGCACCTCCCCAAGTCACCGACGACCAGCGAGAGGCGGTATTGGCTCCTGCCGCCGAGGCCAAGACCGCGCGTGACCGGCTCGAGCCACTGACCCAAAACGCTTCCTGCGCGTCCTGCCACAATTCGATCAACCCAGTGGGCTTGGCGCTCGAGAACTTCGATGCGATCGGTCAATGGCGGGATACCGAGAACGACGCGCCGATCGATGCATCCGGCTCGATCGAGGAAGCGGGAGACGCCAACGGCTCATTCGAAGATCCCATGGGGTTCGTCGACCTCATTTCCGAGAGCACGACCGTGAAGCAGTGCTACTCCGAGAAGTTGCTCCGGTTCGCACTGGGCCGCCTCGCCACGGACGAAGACGGCTGCGCGTTGGACGAGCTGAAGTTCGTCGCTCAAGAGTCCAACGGCGACATTCGCGAGCTGCTCGTGGGAATGACCTTGACCGATAGCTTTCGATTCCGACGGAGCCTCCCATGACGAAGAAGTACCCTCTGACGCGCAGGCGATTTTTGCAGGGTGCCGGCGGAGTCGCCGTAGCGCTCCCCTTTCTCGAGACATTTGGCGGGCTGGCGCTTGCTCAGTCGGCAAGCGGGCCGAAGCGAATCATCGTGCTCGGTTATCCGATGGGCACTCCATTCGAGCATTGGATTCCCACCGGAGCCGCCGGCAATCTGACGCTGCCCTACGTGACAGCGCCCTTCGAGGCCATCAAGAACAAGTGCCTGTTTCTTTCTCGCTCGAAGCGGGGTGTCGTCGAAATTCAGGGTGACTTGACCTGGGGACATCCCGCGAAGCGCGAAAGCGCCTTCACTGGGACGCTTCCGGTTGCGGTCTTTCAAAGTGGTAACAACACCAACCACATCAACACTGCCCGTCTCAGCGGCGTGTCCAGTGACGAATACACGGGGTCACCGGCGAACAGTGAGTCCATCGAGACGACGATAGGACGCTACCTCCAGGACGGTAGTTACTCCCGTTCCTCGGTCGATTTGTCAGTTGGAAGCGATCGAAACACCGCCGGCTATTCCACAGGCAGCGCGGGCTTCTTCTGGGAGGGGCGCGGCGCGAGCGTCGCCACGGAGTACAATCCACGAAAAGCGTTCAACGAGATCTTCGGTGGCCTCGTCGACCCGGGCGCAAGCGCCAATCCCACGGTCGACCGCCTGCAGGCGCGGAATAAGAGCGTCCTCGACGCAGTCCGCGAGAACTTCAACCTGTTGCGGCGCAATCTCGGCGCCGACGATCAGCACAGACTCGACGCGCATGCCCAAACGATCCGGGAAATTGAGCTCGACATCCAGTACGCGGCCACTTGCACCGCGCCGGACTTCTCTTCGGCAGAGATGCCCACACTGTCGCAGAATTCGGGGGAGAGCGACGAGAGCTATATGAATCGCCTGTTCGGCGAGACCAATCCGGGAGGTTCGAAGTCCGCGTCGATGAGCAAGACGGCCCCACTGATGGTGCGGATTCTCGCGCATGCCATGGCATGCAATATCGCGCCGGTTGGCCGTTTGGCATTCACCAACACGGAAGACCCGTTCTTTGGGATTCCCTCCGTCGACAACGAAATCGCGAATTACTCGGGTCCCCGTTGGCATACGGTCATTCATCATGCCGGCAACATCAACGGACGCACGGGAATGCCGAGCCGACCCGCGAGTGGTGGATCCGGGTACTATGCGCCCGAGCTGCTGGACGGAATTCGCTTCTACTGGAAACAGATGGCAGACCTCTGCATCTTGCTAGACCAGATCCCAGACGGAGTGAACGGCGAGACCGCGCTCGACAACTCGCTGGTCGTCATGACGTCAGACTTCGGCGAAGGAAGCGGCCACGGACCGTACGACACTTGCTTTGCGATGGCGGGAAACTTTGCCGGCGGTCGCGGGGGGCGGTCACTGAGCTTGGATGCCCTGGGCTATCACGATTCGCACGTGCTGGTGTCGATGGCGAATATCTTCGACGTGCGGACCAGCGATGGCGCACCGATCAACGAGTTTGGCCTAGGCGGTTTCACCCAGGGCAACGTTCCGCAGATTTTTCAATCCTGAACCTACAAGCTGCGTGATGTGCGTGCGACCTCCAGTTCGCGTGACGAGTCGATTGTAGGCCAGCCGACGAAAACTTGCCTTGAGTGGGGTCCGGGAGCCCACTACGTTGGCTGATTGGCACGCCCCGAGCATACGAGGGGTTCGGCGCGGAGTCGCCGTCCAGTGTCCCGCTCACGCCCAACATGAGCTCGCCGCCCGCCAAAGACGACCCGCCCAAACCCTCTCTCAAGGCCCTGGCCTTGCGGTCGGCTTCGTGGACGGTTGTCGGGCAGCTGCTCACGCAGGCATTGCGACTACTGAGCAACATCATCTTGGCTCGACTTCTCTTCCCCGAGGCGTTCGGCATGATGGCAATCGTCAGCGTCTTCATCTACGGGCTCAACATGTTTTCAGATCTGGGGGTCGGTCCGAGCATCGTCTACAACAGACGAGGAGACGAGCCGGACTTTCTCAACACGGCTTGGACGATCCAAATCATTCGAGGCGCGATTATCACGGTCGCAGCGATGGCGCTGGCTTGGCCGGTCGCAAAGATCTACGGCAGCCCCGAGCTGATGGGCCTCCTCATGGTGACCGGGTGTGCCGGCCTGGTTCAGGGCTTCGATTCCACCGCGGTGCAAACCCAACAGCGAAAGCTGGAGCTAGGCCCAATCATTCGATTGGAGCTGATCTCCCAGGTCGTGACGATCCTGGTGATGGTGGTTTGGGCGCTTCTGGACCCGTCGGTGTGGGCATTAGTGGCCGGAAGTCTCACGGGGACCGCCACGAAAACGGTGCTCAGTCACCTGTACCTCCCGCGCTTCCACCATCGCTTACACTGGGATGCCATCGCAGCGCGCGAGATCTACCATTTCGGCTCTTGGATATTTCTCAGTTCGATTTTCACCTTCATCGGAGTCCAGGGAGACCGGCTCCTGTTGGGGTACTACCTGAGCATGTCGATGCTGGGCGTCTACAGCGTGGCTACCCGATTTACCGAAGCATTCGTCAACGTCCAAACGCGACTGACGCATTCGGTTCTCTTTCCTCTGTTCAGCGAGACCGCGCGCTCCAATCCCGAGCTGCTCGTGACACGCTACTACAGAATCCGCCTCTGGACGGACCTGGCGTTCCTCACGACGTCGGGGCTCCTAGCGGCCTCCGGGCACGTCCTCATCGATCTGCTCTATGATGAGCGCTATGAGCAGGCGGGATGGATTTTGCAGGCCCTGGCCATCCAAGTGGGCATGAGCGCGATTCTCACGTCGGAGGAGACTCTCCTGTTTGCGCGCGGTCAGACGTACTACGGTTTCGCGCGAAGCTTCGTGAGAGCCGTTTGGATCCTGGTGGGGATTCCCGTCAGCTGGCACCTCGTTGGACTAACTGGCGTCGTCTGGTGCGTGGCTCTCTCGGAGCTTCCGGTCATGATCGTGATTTGGGTGGGGATGGCCAAGGAGAACTTGCTGCGCCCCCTGCTCGAGTCACGTTCGCTAGCGATCTGGGGTGCTAGCTACATGGTCGGGTGGCTGATGAAAGCGGCTTTGCTATGAAGGTCGTCCTGACTGCGCCCGGCTGGCCGCCAGCCGCATTCGCGAACGGAATCGTGACGTACGTCGGGCTACTCCGCGAGGGTCTTACGAAACTTGGCGTCGAAAGCCGCATACTTGCTGGAAGGGTGGTGGCTCCCATGCTCGATCCAACGGTCGCCGATTTGAGCCGTGGTGATGACAAATGGGTACGTATCCAGAAGCTCCGCGATCGGAGTCTCTGGCGGCTCCATCCTCGTGACTTCGCCACTTATCACGGTGCTCGAAGCGTCTTGAATGGGCTGCGCACGCTCAGGCCAGAGTTCGTCCCGGACATCGTGGAAATGGAAGAATCCTTCGGCTCTGCCGCATTGGTCGCGAGGCGCTCGGGCGCACCTGTGGTGACTCGACTCCACGGGCCCTGGTTTCTGAACGGTGCTGCGTTGGGCGCGCCGCGAGACGATGCGTTTCGGCGTCGCGTCGCCATCGAAGGCAAGGCG
>JBAVOF010000506.1:0-1578 GCA_049691835.1 Polyangiales bacterium | reverse complement strand
CGCCGGAGCGGCGAATGGCTCAGCGGTCATCTGGCGCTGCGCAGCACGGTGTCGGGAGGCCTCAAGTTCCACGACAATGGCGCGATCAGCGCGTCCGAGGGTCTGCCCACGGTCGGCGAGTCCCTCTTCTTCATCGCGGCGGGCCGGGACCTCATCACGAGCCCGGTGCTGAACGTGGAGCGCCCCAGGCGGGAGATCGTGCACGGCTACCCGATGTAACCGGCCGCGGGATGCTATATGCGCGAACGTGTCGTCGCAGATCAAGACCATTCGGGTGGTTGCAGCCCTCGTCGCGCGTGACGGGCGTTATTTGATTACTCAACGGCGCGCGACCGCCGTGCTGCCATCGCTCTGGGATTTCCCGGGCGGGCGGGTCGAAGATGACGAGAGCGACGAGGCTGCATTGGTTCGTGAAGTCGGCGAACGACTTGGTGCCAGCGTCGCCGTGGGGCAGCTCATTTCATTCGTCAATCATCCATACGAAAAGTACGCGGTCGATCTGTATCTCTACGAGTGCACGCTGCTCAGCGACCGGCTCTACTGCCGTGCGGTCCAGGATTATGCCTGGGTGACGTCGAAAGAGATGGAATCGTACGCGTTCACGCCCGTCGATGAAGCCTCGATGAGCAAGCTCCTCGGTGAAGGCTGAGCGTAGGGCTTCGCCATCCCTCCCGCGGGGAGCACATCAACCCTAGACGTCGTAGAAGATAGGCGGGCGCTGACGAACGAATCGAAGCACCAGGTCACGAGCTTCGTCCGACAGCCCTTCGAATTGGATGCCCATCCCGGGTTCGGACTCCGACATGAAGTCCATCGGATCGCGCACGAAGCGAACGTAGCCATCGCATTCGAACTCGAAGCCACCGGGCAGCGTCACCAGCATCCTCACCGAGGTGTCTTTGGACAGGGCCTCGTACGTTGCGAGGAACACGCCGCCATGCGCGATTTCACCACTGAAACCGACGTAGAAATTGGACTGTGTGGTGGCGCCGAGGTTCGCCTCGATGGGCCGTCGCGCCCCGGTTGGAATAGGCGCGGGTGGCGGCAACATCGACGTCGGGATCGGAGCCGGCGCAACCGAAACAGGCCCACCGGCCGGTGACCGATTCGACGGAGCGGCGGCGGAAGAAGCCAGGCTTGCCGGTGGGCGGCTCGATGGTGGAACACTAACCGGTGGACGGCTCGACGGTGGAACACTAACCGGTGGACGGCTCGACGGGAACGGACCGGACAATGGGCGCTGCGACGGCGCAGCACTAGTCGGAGGTGCGTTCGAGGAAGGTGAGGTCGCAGGCGCCCCACTCGGCGAAGGACGCTGCGATCCAGGGCGTTGTGAACCCGTCCGAGGCCTGACGCTAGGCTTGTTCGTCAGCGGAAAGAGGATGCTGATGACGTCGGCGATGCTCTCGGTCGCGCTTTGCACACCAACGTGCTCGCTCTTCACGTCCTGAAGCAGCGCGAGCGTTTGGCTCAGCGTGCCGAGCGCATTCTTCACGCAGGTTTTGCCGTCGGGCTCTGTCGAAGCATACTCGGCCTCGAATAGGGCACCGATGGATTTAGCAACGTTCTGGGCTATTC
>JBAVOF010000505.1:0-3282 GCA_049691835.1 Polyangiales bacterium | reverse complement strand
GCGGCACGCTCGTCGACTTGGTCGCCGATGAGAGCAACGACGATCAGAACGCGGACATCGCCGATCGGATCACGGGCGAGATCCGACATCGCGATACCCCCGACGTCGACGAAAAGAAGTAGCAACGACGTAGGTAGGGGTAGGATTTACACCGCCCCGTCTCCCCAAGTAATCTGAGGATTCGTGAGGGGCCGGCTTTGCGGTATCGTCTGCGGTTTCATTTACAAGAAGTCGACCTGTTCGGTGACGCAGTCATCGTTGGACGCGGTTCGATGGCGCAGGTGACCATCGATGACCCGATGTTGTCCCGCCGGCACATTCGGATCGATCTATCGGGAGCGGAGCCGGTCCTGGAAGACTTGCACAGTCGCAATGGGACACAGCTCAACGGGCGGCCCTTGATCGGACACGCGATTCTCCAGGATGGAGACCGGATTCGCATCGGTACGCAAGAGCTGGTGTTCCTGGTTCCCAACTCCATCAGACACGAGTACCGAACCACCAGTGGGCTCACCTTCTGTGTGGGGTGCGCGGTGCCCTATCCCAGCGCTAGTCCACAATGCCCGCACTGCGGACTGATTTCGAGTGAGCAGGGTGTGACTACAGGGATTCGGGATGTCGCGGCGTCTGGGTGGACGTTTCATCTGCTCTCGCAGGTCGTGGAGCGGGCCATCGGGCAGGGGCGGCTCGCAGACGCCGAACGAATGATGACGCGCGGCACCGCAGAGCTCGAGCAGCAGCTCGAGGCGGGCGTGGAAGTCGAACCTAGCCGCGTCATCGGCGTCGCGGAGTGCGCGGCTCGACTAGGGTGCGCTCTGCGAAGCGCCCGTTGGCTGCAGACGGGCGCGCGACTGTACAGCTGTGCGGGCGAGCCCGCGTCTCGCGAAGTCCTTGCCCTCATGGACGAGCTGCCAGCGGACCCCCGCCTTGCCGAAGCGATGAACGCGTTGCGCCATGCGGGCCCCGAGACGCGTCAAGCTGGCTAGTGCGCAGAAACGACTTGTTCGAGCCCCTCGAGGCGTCGTACGAGGAATCGCTCCCCAGCGCCGTAGCTCGCAGCGCGATTCTGGATCACTTGCAGGTAGGTACGAAGGTACCTGGGTTTCGAGTACTTGTTGCTGCGTACGAGGTTGTGCAGGGTTTCGATCGTCTCGGCTTCCATGAGCCGCTCCGTGGCAGTGTGAATCCGGAAGACCCAATCGATCCATTTGCTGTCCCGTAGCCCCTGCGCCAACTGCAATGCGTACGTGGTTGCCCCCACGAAGAGCGCATCGGGGTCGTCTTTTTCCGAGTCGCTCAGCGGACGATTCGCCAGTGCTCGTTGGAGCAGTGTATCGAGATGGGGGAGCAAAATTCGCTCGGCCTCTTCGAAGCGACCCATCGCGATGGCCTTGCTCGCGATGCCGGCAATGACGTCGAGCGCACGGGCCGTGCGGGTGTCTTCCGCGCCCCATGCGTGCGATGACGAGTCCACGCCGCTGCTCGTGCTGGCGAGCGTTTCACCTGCTGTCGACGAGAGTCGCTTGCCGCATTCTCCGCAACGACGCTTCGCAGCGCCGCTGATGGCACCACAGGATTCGCAGACGACGTATCCTGCGGTTTCCTTGGAGCCGTCCCGCAACTTGGCTGCGTCGATTAGCACGAGCTCCTGGGATCCGATGTACACCCGATCCATGTGCGTGAGTCGTCTCGGGCCGGTGATTCGCACGCCGTTGACCGCCACGCCGTTTCGGCTGCCGAGATCTTCGGCCACGACCGCGTCGGGCCCAACGTGAAGGACAGCGTGCTTTCGAGATACCAGACCGTCCGCCAACGCAAGGCTGCATGACGAGCTCCGACCAATGGTAAACTCCCCGAGAGACATCTCGAGATTGGTCGACTGATATCGCAGTCTATAGCGCGGCACTCCAGTCACTAGAATAACAGGTCACTGATGGGCAGGTCGAAAGATCTGCGAGGCCCGATCCCCCATGCCTCCATGAGGCTCCGTTCAGAAGTTGGCGATCTCTTCGAGCCCGGCGACGGACCCAAGGCTCCTCTCGAGACCGCCTTGCGTCTCGAGGGTCGCGTCCATGAGGCGCGCGAGGTCCGCCAAGTCCCCACGGTAGGATGCAAACGCGTTCTTGCGCTGGCCCAGCACCCCCGCGGACTGCTCGGGATTCGTCAGGATCACGTAGTTGCTGGCGTTTTGTCGCAAGTCCTGCCCGACGTAGAGCTCCTTCTCGACGGGCTGGCTACCCCGGTTCACGCGAACTTTGAGCTTCGTCGGAGCGGGGTCCCCATCTGGCATGTCGACAAATACCAAGCCGCAGCGGAAGCCACCGCCACCGAGCGTGGGCACACAACCAGTGGGACTGGTGGTGACAGCGGTCTCATCCAGGGCGGCCTCGTTGAGGTCCTTGCGGCGCGACTCGGGCAGCACTCTCCCTGCCAAGGTGTCGAACCTGTCCCAAAGCTCGCCGACTTGCCGCGCGTACACAAACAAAGCGTTCACCGTCTCGCGATTGAACTTCGTGTAGTTGAGGCCCGCGAAGTCCGCGGCGGTAAAGGGAGTCGGCAGGGCGCGAAGCTGCTCGATAGCCTGGTAGTCGACCGAGGCTCCTTCCCCTGGTCTCGCCTTGGCCGCACCAGCAGCTCGGTCGAGCAGCCGCTTGGCCTCACTCACCTCGTCCGCTGCCGTGCGAACGCGTTCGTAGACGGCCTTGCCATCGCGAACCGCGATATTGTACTCGCTACGCTTGCTCATCACGCTCGCTGCGAGAACGCCGAGAAACAGACCTAGAAGCGCAGCACCGCCGCCGGTCATCATCATCAACTTGCGAACCCGTCGGCTCTTGCCTTCGTGAGCGCTTGCTACGGCTTGCTCATCGACGACGATGCGCACTTCCTGGTGCGCAGGCGCTTGAGCGGTCGTTCCGCCGAACGGACCTGTCCGCTTGGCGGCTTGACCTCCAACGAACCCTGGAGGGGGTGCGACACCCCCTAGCGTCGGCGGCGGCGGCGCGATGCCCCCTCCTTCGACGCTCTTTGAGGGCGGAGGTGCCGTGTTCTTGCCGAGTCGCTCGCGGATGTCGCGGACTTTCTTGGATCCTTGGAGTTCGTCTGACATTTCAGCTTCCTCAAATTTATCCGTTCTTGGTCGATTTTGTCAAGGCGGGCGTCCACGACCCGCCCCTGGTAGGCTTGGCCTTCCGCCATGATGCCACCCCCCGTCGAAGAGCGCCGCTTTGTGTCATTCGATGGTACCGAAATCGCGTATCAAGCCGTTGGTCAGGGTCGCCC
>JBAVOF010000504.1:0-2914 GCA_049691835.1 Polyangiales bacterium | reverse complement strand
CGACCAAGCCCTTCCGCTTGGCAACGGCTCCCGAGAACGCCCCGCGCTCGTGCCCGAAAAGCTCCGACGTGATTGTGTTCAAGTCGTCCGCCTGTCCGAGCATGGCGCGAACGATCGGCTCCCGCCTGCTCGCCCGCGCAAACGCCGTCGCGAGGTGGGTCTTTCCGGTACCCGATTCCCCGAAGATCATGATCGAGGCCTTGCCGTCGAGTGCGGCCATGAGCTCATCGCGAATCCCGGCCATACTCTGCGGCGCCAAGAGCTCGTCGAGCCGAAGGCTGTGCTCGTTGTGATCCTTTGCGCGTTCGACGAGAAGGTCCTCGCGCGTCTCCTCGATCAAGGCTTGCTGAACGATCGCACCGCCGAGCAGCGTGCCCACGCATTCGAGGAACTCGGCGACGGCAGGATGCGTGGCCTCATCGTTCGGGAACTCGAGGTACATCGAGCCGATTAGCGTCCGATCAGCCGCAGTGGGGTGCGACCACAGTGGCACTCCGGCGAACGATCCCTCTGCGGCGTACGGCACCGCGCCCGTGACCGTTCGTAGCTCCGCCTGCACCTGACCGAGCACTTCAGTCACGTGCTTGGCCAGCACGATGGGGGAAGCCCCCAAGCTAGTCGAGCGCGAGCGGTGGATCCGCCCACCCGCCTTCGTCTCGAGCGTGCTCCAGGCAGAGCTTGCGCCGAGTTGCGCGCACAAGGACTCTAGCGTCTCCTCGATGAAGCTGCCGCTACGGAGGCTGGTGACCACCGCGTTCACCACCCCGCGCATTCGCGGCCACGGATCTGCAGTTCTGTTGGTGGACATCAGGCGCCATATCGAGACTACCTCCTTGCCGGTTTTCCCACCACAAGGCAATGTTGTCTCAAATGGTCGCCGCCTAGAATGCAGGCCTAATGCGATGTGTCACGCTCACCGCGGTGTTTTGCGCCTGCTGTTTGCCTAGCGCCATGGCGCAGGCGGGGGCTCGCTGGTTGATCCTGTCGTCCTCGACGCAATCCGTCGGCTCAGGGCTCGAATCGACGGCAGCGAGCCTTCGCGCCGAGCTGTTGGCACTGGGTGTCCAGGTTTGGGCGCTGGACGCTGCGGCGAGAAGATTCGAAGAGGGAGGTTCCGCTCGCGCCGTACGAGTGACCGAAGATGAGATCCAGGCTTGGGTCGCACAGTCGAGCGCCGCGGTGGAAGAGCTGGTCCAAGGTGCTCCTTCGAGCGCACTCGATCGCCTGAACGAAGCCCAGCAGTTTTCCCGCCGTGCCGTCGAGGCGCTCAACCGGGACCCGAAGCACGCTCAGAGGCTGCTCGACACCTGCCTCTACGCCGTTCGCGCCTTGCTGGACATGAACGCTCCAAAGCGGGCGGAGGCCCAGGCAAGGGAGTGTCGGCAGCTCGCCCCCATCGGCGAGCCAAGCACGCGCCTGCACCCTCCCCCCGTGTTGAAGGTCCTCGATGATGCCGATGCGGCGCGCGCGGAGCAAACGGGAGCGCTGATCGTGACCAGCGAGCCCTCCGGATGCACCGCGCGCATCAATGGACTGCCGATGGGGGAAACCCCCGTCGAGGTGCACCACCTGTTTCCAGGACAGTATCGAGTTCAGGTCGAGTGCGAGCCGGATCGAGACGCCCGGGCTCACGCGACCGAGGTAGACGGTGAGCCTACAGCGGTGTTCGTGGACGTGCGCTTTGACGGGATCGTCCAAACGCATCCCATGTTGGGGCTTCGCTACGCGAGCGTCTCGGACGAAGAGCAGTTTCGCGATGGCGACGCGGCACAGATCGCAAAGACGGTGCCCGGCGATCGCATCGTGCTGATGTCGATGACCGAAACAGGGGCGTTACAGCTCGATCTCTTGACCGGCACCCCGTTGCGGCGGAGCGCCCTGGCGCGAATCCCTGCTGGTCCGGTCGGTCCTACCCGCGGCGACATCGCGGCGGCTGCTCGCACCCTCGTAGACGGCCAATGCATGGACTTGGCGACCGTACCCCCGACATCGCTCGCGTGCGAGGACGGCACCGCGCTTGTCGAAGGAACCTCGAAAACCGCCCGACCCGCAGCTCGTAGGCCGCGCGGCCAGCTGATCTCCGGGCTCACGCTCGTGGGGGCCGGTTCGGCGTCCCTTCTAACCGGCTACGTGCTTCTTGGCCCGCGCGCTCGCGTCTCAGAGGACTGGGTCGACTCGCTCGACGCCGGTGGTCAAGGCAGCGCTTCAGCACAGCAGAAGTGGTTCAACATGGGCACCGGCATCCTGGCGACCTCGGCTTCCGGCGCTGCAGCCCTCGTCGCGGCGATGCCCTTGGCTCTGCCCAATCGCGCGAAGACACCTTGGTGGGGTTGGTTCTCCGGAGGCCTTGGCGTCGGCTTCGCGGCGTTCTCGATCGCGTACGGAGTGACTACCGGACCCGCGCCGGAACCCTCGTGCTCCAGCCTCGTGGTGGATGCTAGCGACGCCCGAACCTGCGTGAAACACGCCGAGCGAGTCAGCCTCTCCGTCCTCACCGGCGTCACCGCCGCCCCCCTTCTCACGATCCCACTCGTCTACCTGTTGCGACGCAGCAAAGCAAAGATGGAGCCAAGCGTCGAGCTGAGCCGGGCAGGCGGATACCTGAGCGTCGGCGGCAGGTTCTGAGCGCCCAGGCGACTTAGGCGTCGCGCGCATTGTCGCTGGCCGACACCGACCGTCGACGGCCGACGACAATCGGCGGCTTCGAGCGGAGCGCGGTCACGAAACCATTCGGAGTTTTGGATGGCACGGCGCGTGCGTTGGCAACGATCGGCCGGAGCCATTCCGGAGAGGAGAAGGTATCATGCTGAAGCTCGAGGATGTGACGTGCCTGGTTTCGCGTTGGGCGTGCCTGCTCGGATTGCTCGCTGTTGCGGTCGTCGGATGCGGTGATCTGAGCGGCGAGGGAGGTGCC
>JBAVOF010000503.1:0-5297 GCA_049691835.1 Polyangiales bacterium | reverse complement strand
GCCCAGATCCTGGCCGCTGAGGGTGCGCATGTGGTGTGCCTCGATCGACCCGCCGATGACGGTCCCTGCAGCAAAGTGGCGCAGCGCATCGGCGGCTCGGTTCTTCTGGTCGACATCACCGATGAGGATGCGCCGGCTCGAATCTCCAAAGAGCTCAAGGACCGCTTCGGCGGCGTGGATGTCGTCGTGCACAACGCCGGCGTCACTCGCGACAAGACACTCGGCCGGATGCAACCCGAGGCCTGGGACATGGCGGTCGACATCAATCTCGGAGCGGTGATCCGCATCACCGACCGGCTGCTGCAGGACGAGGTGCTGCGTCCCGGCGGTCGAATCATATGCCTCTCGTCCGTGTCCGGAATCGCCGGGAATCGCGGGCAAACGAACTACTCGGCCAGCAAGGCCGGGATCGTCGGCTTCGTCGAATCGCTAGCGGCCAAGCTCGCCAAGAAGGGAATCACGGTCAACGCAATCGCCCCGGGCTTCATCGAGACGCGACTGACCAACGCGATGCCGGTCGCGATTCGCGAAGTCGCTCGCCGGATGAGCGCGGTCGGGCAGGGCGGCAAACCCGAGGACGTCGGCCAAGCCATCACGTTTCTCGCAACCCCTGGCGCCGTGGGCCTGACGGGCGAAACGGTTCGCGTCTGTGGTGGCGCACTCGTAGGAGCATGAAGATGGGCAAGAAGAAAAATGGTTGGGGCAAGACGCAGCGCGCGGTAATCGTCGCGGGCGTTCGCACCCCATTCGTCAAAGCATTCGGGAAGTTCCTCAAGCTCGACAGCATCGATTTGGCCGACATCGCGGTCAAGTCGCTCCTGGAGCGCACGGATCTTCCGCACGACGAGATCGATAGCATCGTTTGGGGCGGTGTGATCCTTCCCTCACTCGCGCCCAACATCGCCCGGGAGGTCGTTTTGGACTTGCGCCTCCCGCCGAGTGTCGAAGGCATGACCTGTACCCGCGCCTGCGCGTCGGGGCTACAGGCGGTCACGCTTGCCGCTGCCGCGATCGAACGCGGCGAGGCGGACGTGGTCATTGCAGGTGGATCGGATTCCACCAGCAACGCCCCGCTCAATTTGCCTCAGAAGGTGGTCCATGCTTTGGCCCCGCTGGCTTTCGGAAAAGCGGCGACCCCTGCGGACTACCTGGGAGTCCTCTCGCAGATGATGCCCATCACCGAAATCCTGCCAAAGATGCCGAAGATCGCGGAGCGCACGACTGGCGAGGTCATGGGCGAGTCGGCCGAATCCATGGCTCGCCGCAATGAGATCACGCGCGAGGCCCAGGATCGTTTCGCCGAACGATCCCATCACCGTGCGGCTGCGGCGATCGCGTCGGGTCGTTTTGACGACGAGGTGACCGCCGTCGAGGCGCCGGGTGGTTGGGTGTACACCGACAACATCGTTCGCGGCGATACCACGGTCGAGAAGCTCTCCAAGCTTCGTCCGGTGTTTGCCAAGGACGGGACCGTGACCGCTGGCAATGCATCGCCCTTGACCGACGGGGCTGCGGCCGTCCTGCTGATGAGCGAAGAAAAAGCGCGAGCCCTCGGCTACAAGCCGCTGGCCGCATTTCGGAGCTGGGCCTACGTGGGCGTCGATCCTACCGATCAGCTTCTGATAGGACCCGCGATCGCGATGCCCAAGGCGCTCGATCGCGCGGGCATGGAGCTCAAGGACGTGAGCTTCGTCGACGTACATGAAGCGTTCGCGGCGCAGGTGCTTTCGGTAACCAAAGCGCTCGCGAGCAAGGGCTTCGCTGAAATGAGGCTTGGCAAGAGCGAGGCCGTCGGCGAGATCGATGAAGACAATTTCAACATCTACGGTGGCTCGCTTTCGATTGGGCATCCGTTTGGGGCAACCGGCGCGCGAATGGTGACCACCATGGCGAACGAGCTGGCGCGCACCGGCAAAGAGACCGCGCTGTTGGGCATCTGCGCGGCAGGTGGTTTGGGCGCCGCTGCCGTGCTCGAAGCGGTCGACTGAGGATGCGCGCATCGACGGCGTTGGTCGTCGCGTCGCTCTTGGCCAGCGCTGCCTGCACGAAGAAGGAGCCGCGCGGGCCGGGGCGTATCGTCACGTTAGACACCGACGTGGCCGGCTTGTCCGGGCTCACGATCGATGAGCACGGGGCCTTCTGGGCTCCAGGGGAAGCAGGCGATGCGATCATCCGGATCGACCCCGAGCACTTTGGCGTCACGCGGTACCCTGCCGTTGGAGGGCCGGCGGGGACCGACTTGGAGGCGATGGCTTGGCTCGATGGCACTCGTTTCCTAATCGGAACCGAGACACAGGAACGAGGACGGCTCCAAGACGTGATCCTGGAAGCTCGTTTGCACGGCACGCGAGCCGAGGTGGCAACCGTGGGCAAGCTCGAATACGCCCGCTGGCAGCTGGCGGCCCCAGACAACCGGGGGATCGAAGGCGTTTGTCACCTCGACGGTGTCTTGGTGTTCGCGACCGAGCTCGTCGAGAGGCAGCGAGGGCAGCGCTGGGCGCCGCTCGGTGTATTCGACCCCAAGACACAGGCCTGGACCGCGCACCGCGTGCGCCTCACCAGCAAGACTGGAAAGCTCGCAGCGATGAGCTGCCGGGTCATCGACGGTGTGATCGTGGCTCTCGCCGTCGAACGGCATTTTGGGGTGTCGCGCTTGCTCCGATTCCATGTTCCGCAGGGCCTCGAACCCCAGTGGATCGAGTCGAGCGTCGCCGCAGATCTGGATGAGCTGGTCTCGCCCCTTCCGAACTTCGAAGGCCTGGTCTGGTTGGACGACGGTTCGGCGGTGGTCGTCACCGACAACCGGTACCGCGGCGCTACCGGCGAGCCGAGCCGGCTCTACTTCATTCCTGTCAGCGCGATGAGATGACGATTGTCCGCATGACATCGGGAACCGATGTGCCTCTGCAAGGCGAGGGGTTCCTGGACCTCGGATCGGGAGTGGGGCTCGTCGTGGCCAACATGATCGGTGCTGGCGTCTTCCTGAGCGCCGGCTTCATGGCGCAGGAGCTCAGCGCCGGCTGGATCCTGATTGCCTGGCTGGTCGGCGCCATGTTGGCGATGGCGGGTGCTCGAGCTTACGCCGAGGCGAGCGTCCTCGTGCCGCGCTCCGGCGGTGAGTATCGATATCTTTCCGAGCTGATCCACCCCGCCGTCGGCTATCTCGCCGGCTGGGCGTCGCTCCTGGTCGGATTCGCTGCGCCGACGGCGATCAGTGCCTACGGCGCGTCCGCCTTCGCGCTCGCTGTGGTCGATGGCGGCGAGGTTCGCGTCGGAGCGACGGCGTTGATTGTCGCTTTGATGCTCTTCCACTCGTTCGGGCTGACGCTGTCTAAGTGGACCCAGAACGGCCTCGTGATCGTCAAGGCGCTGCTCATCGTTGGCTTCGTCGCACTCGGGCTGTCGCTTGGACACAACGAGTGGCCAAGCTGGGCGCCCGCCGAGGAAAGCACGGAGCCCATGGCACTGCCTTTTGCAACGGGCCTGTTCTTCGTCGCATACGCGTTCTCCGGCTGGAACGCGGCCGCCTACACGGCTGGGGAATTCCGCAACCCCGTTCGCGACGTCCCGCGGGCGATGTTGATCGGCTGCGGCGCCGTCGGGGTCGCGTATCTGCTGGTGAATTGGGTCCTGGTCACCAACCTGACGCCCGAGAGCGCTCGCGTGGTGTTCAGCTACGAGCAGCAACGGGTGACGCTGGCACATCTGGTGGCGCAAGCGCTATTGGGTGATGCCGGGTCCGGTCTCGTTTCGATTGGGATTTCGATCGTCATGTTGTCCAGCGTGAGCGCCATGCTTCTGGTCGGGCCGCGTGTTTACGCCGAGATGGCCCGTGATGGTTTTCTGCCTGCCATGCTTCGCGGAAGACCCGGTGTTCCACCCAGGGCTGCGATCACGATCCAAGGCCTGCTGGCGATCGCGCTCCTGCACCTGCACTCTGTCGGTGAGCTCCTGAGCAACGCGGCCGGTATCCTGGTCTTCTTCTCCGGCCTCGTCGCCCTTGGTCTGTTCGGTGCTCAGAGGCGCAAGCCTCACCTTCCTGCACCTCGAAGAGCCGGGCTGCTCGCGGCCGCTGTGTACGCCGCCTCCTCGATTTGGATGCTCTACCAGGCGTTCAAGAGCCAGACTGGTCTCCTGCCATGGCTCGGCGTGTCGGCCGCGATGGGTTTGGGCGGCTATTTTGCGACGGTGAGGCGTTCGGGCAGGGAGGACTTGGATCACCACAGATAGCGATGGCACCACGCCGATTTGTCACGTAGATGGCGGGTTGCTCGTCTTCGTCTAGCGAGCTCAATTCCATGATACGAGTCGTATTTGCCATCGTTCTCGCCTCGAGTGTGGTCAGCGAGGCTCTCGCTGAGCCGCTTGGGATGAGCGATGCCGTCGCCATGCACGTCCGCGCGATCGCCGAGCGCAATCCGGCGTTGCGAGACGACGTGTTTTCGAAGATGGGCGGATCCAGTGTCGCGAGCAGCGCATTTCTTCATTGCTTCGCCACGCCCTACGTCGACCTCGGTGAGCACGAAGAGCTCGCTGCCACCGTACGCTACTTCAACGGCGCAGAGATCAGCTCGTTCGACCGCGCAAGCCAAGCAGCAGGGGTGAGCTGGAACCTCCGCTATGTTCTCAGCGGTCGTCCGGCCAAGTTTCGTCAGGAGCTCGAGGCAACGCAGGCGCGATGGGCGCTCATTCTGTTCGGCGGTAACGACGCACAGAACGAGAACGAGCGAATCTATGTCCGGCGCTTGGTCTACCTGGTCGAGCAGCTGGAGGAAATGGGAGTCGTTCCCGTCCTCGGCTCGGCGCTGCCCAGAAGAAGTCCCTCCAAGGACCGATGGGTCGAACGCTTCAACGCGATCACTCAGGCCGTGGCGGCGCACTGGGCGCTTCCGTACATCGACTATCACCGAGCGCTCGAGGTGCTTCCGCGTAAGGGTCTGGCCGGCGACGGAGTGCACCCAAACGTGCTCGGTCCCGGCGGCCTGCGCGCGGCCTGCCATCTCACCGAGGAGGGCCTGCGCTACGGAAACAACGTGCGCAACTTTCTCACGCTGCAGATGCTGGACACCCTGAGAACGACGATCGCTGTGGCTGGCGCTGACACTGGCGTTGGCACTGGCGCTAGCACCGGCTCCTTCCCGGTCTCTGCCCTCGTCTCCAAGCCCGAGCTTCCCCCAGTGGCGTCACTTCCATCGCGCTGCGGATCGCCTCAGCCCGCGGCCCGGCTTTACCGTCGGCGCTTCGAACTGACCGAGCGGGCGCGGATCCGTATTTCGGCGCTCGACCTCGATGGCTAC
>JBAVOF010000502.1:0-6929 GCA_049691835.1 Polyangiales bacterium | reverse complement strand
GCCCAGCGTCGACGGCAAGCCTGTTCGTGTGTACGGCGCAGAAAAGTCCATTGCCGACGCATTCAAATATCGAAAGAAGATCGGGATGGAGGTCGCCCTCGAAGCGCTTCGCGTTTGGCGAGCGCGGCGAGGCTCGAACATCGAGCGCCTCCTCGACTTTGCTCGGGTCTGCAGGGTCGAATCCGTCATGCGCCCCTACCTCGAGGCGATGACATGAGCGGCAACACCGGAGCCTCCGTGCGTGCGCGTCTGTCGAACCTAGCAAGGGAGAGGCAGCGTCCGTTTCAGGAATTGCTGCAGTACTACGGGATGGAGCGTTTCCTCTATCGCTTCTCGCAATCGCAACACAAAGACCACTTCCTACTGAAAGGGGCGCTGATGCTTCGGGTGTGGGGAGCTCCGGGTTCCCGGCCAACGCGTGACATCGACCTCTTGGGATACGTCGACAACGAGATCGAAACGCTCGAGGCTGTGGTGAGGGAGATACGCGTTGTTGACGTTGAAGATGATGGCATGCGCTTCGATGCTGCAAGCGTCGTCGGCGAGCGAATCACGGAGGACGCCGACTACGAGCGTGTACGGATCAAGTTCACTGGATTTCTCGAAAAGGCTCGTATCCCCATGCAGATCGACGTCGGCTTCGGCGATGTTGTACATCCGGCGTCCGAGCAGAGGGACTACCCGACGATTCTGAATCTTCCCGCACCCAGACTGCGCGTGTATCCAAGGGAGACGGTGGTGGCAGAGAAATTCCAGGCCATGGTCTACCTCGGGACGGTGAACCGCCGGATGAAAGACTTCTTCGATATCTGGTTGCTTGCTCGCGAGTTCGAATTCGATGGTACTGAGCTCGCGCGCGCGATCGGAAAGACGTTTGCCGCCCGAAACACGGAGCTTGACTCAAGTCCTCTTGCCCTCACCGCCGCGTTTACGACGGCGGAGAACACCCAGAAGCAGTGGGTCGCCTTTGTGAGACGCTTGAGGCTCCAAGGCGTTCCGGCGACGCTCGAGGAGCTTGGTGACCCGCTTCGGCGATTCCTCGTGCCGGTCGCAACGGCGCTCGCAGAAGGTAACGACTTCGCCGACTACTGGGCTGCACCGGGACCCTGGGCTAGCAAGCGTTAACGGCCCCTATCGTGGTCCTCATGGCCTCGCTGTCGCTCTCGTCGGCGGATAAGTCGAACGGCGCGAGCATCGCGGTCTCGGGCGCGGCTGGCGACGAAGTGGCGCCAGGTCCCCGGATGCCAGGTCTTCTGAATCGCCGACCGTTGGATTGCGAGCTTTCGCTTGAGGGCTCGGGTCTCGATGGTTTGCCGAAGCGCGAGTTGTTGCAGGAGTTGTTTTCGGTCGCGGCGGGAGACAGGAAGGGTGGCGATGACGCTCCGCTGGCGGCGATACTTTCGGTTGAGTTGTTCGCGCTCGCGAGAGGCAGAGTTTCGATAGCTACTCCATGCCTCTTGGCCTTGCGTACGCGCTTGGTCGAGGCTCTGCTCGTACTCTTTCCACAAGCTCTGGGGTGCCCGGGCCGGAATCGCTGAGTACCGATGGGGGGCCTGGAGTGCCGCTCCCAACTGGCGGTCCAACGCCGGTTGAAAAGGTCCTAGCTGTTTGCAGAGCAGACCGGAGATTCCCCCGGGCCCAACGTGCGAAGCTCTCGATTCCGTGGTGGGCTTCGCAATCCGCAGCTCGTTGCGGGACCCGCTCCCGCTCGCGCGTCCTCGACCTAAGGGGCGTCAGGCCGAGCTCCCGCTCGAGGGCCCGTGCCCCGGTGAAGAGATTCTGGTGGTCCCAAGCGGGCGAGTGAATCCGAAACGTCTCGGGGTGGATCTTGTTGATAGCGACGTGGATGTGCTCGTGGTCCGTATCGCTGTGGCGCACCGCGAGGTACTGGTGTTCGGAAACCCCCAGGCTATCCACAAGCCTTTCCACAATTTGTTGGAGCTCCTTTCGTTCGAGGCGCCGATCGTCTGGGTGAAGTGAGATGACGAGGTCATATGTGCGCTTGCTCCCGGCGCGCGTGTTCTGCGCCTGGACCGCGTCAACGAGCTTGCAGGCGAGCTCGAGGTCATCTTTCCCGCTCACTCCTGGCAGGTTGGCAGCGTGGAACCAAGTGGCGCGCGGCTTGGTGTCTCGCCCCTGGATGCAGCGCGCCAGGTGACGGAACCCCCGGTTCGATGCCGATTCGCGTTGGTGTCGGACGATCACCGCTGCCCCGCCAGGCGATTCACCGCCCGGCGGACGTCCATAACCGAGTCGATGAGCTCGAGGTTCAGCCGGTGGTAGCTCGACGGGTCGGACACGCCTTCACGAATGGCGAGCTTGAGCAGCCCACCGATGCGATTGAGGTCGGCGTGGACGCGGGAGACTTCGGTGAGCGCCTGCGCATCGATGGTGCTCTTGAGCTGGGCACCGGTGAGGCAGCGTCGCAAGACCTCTCCGCGCGAGCAGCTGGCTTGCCGAGCGAGGGCGTCAAGCAGCGTGAAGTCGTCCTCGTCGATTCGGAACGAAACGAGTCGAGACTTGCGCTTGTTCTCCGCGCGCTTCACCCGGCCTCTTCCTTGTCCTTGTCGCCGTCATCGACGACCCGCACACCCAAGACCAAGCTCGCCAGCTCTAGCGCACGCCTCATGGCAAACTCAGGCGGTCCGTCGAGCACCTGCCGACTCGCCTCGACCAACTCCGAGCGCAGCACGAGCTCTGCAAACTCACGCAGCACCGCCAGCGGAATCTCGCCCACGTCGGCCACGCGATGAAGCAACGCCGCGGCGGTTGCGTGGACGTTTTCCATTGGCACAACCCGTTTTCGCGTTGGGCACCGTGTCCGAAATCGGTCGTTTCGGGGCGTTTGGTGGCCTCTCGTGACGCTATGTCACCCGCGGAATCGTTGGAAATTCCGGGGCTTTCGCACTCAAGAGCTGCGTTCCTAGTCCATTGGCTCCTGGTTCGAGTCCTGGATGGCCCACCGGAAACCTAGCCTCGCTTGCTGCCGCGTCTCTCAGCCCATCGGGACCAGGTCCAGAGCCCGATTGTGTCGAACGCCTTAGCTGTCTACTTTCCCAGACTGGAGATAAGCAGGTCGTTTCAGCCCGAGGCGTGACACGAAAGGTTCCTGAATGCGCAAGCTCGTTGTTTGGATGCTGGTTGGAGGGATTGTCGTGATCCTGCTTGGGCTTGGCGCGCTCCGTGTGACGGCGGTGCAGGACGGGATCGCGCAGCGAGTCGTCGAGCGGCGCCTGAGCGAGCAGCGTGAGGCTCTGTTCGAACCGGACGCGCTCCGTGCGTTGATCTGCGGGAGCTCGTCCCCGCTCCCGCATCCGAGTCGCGCGAAGGCCTGCGTCGCCGTGTTCGCGGCCAAGCGCTTTTGGGTCGTCGATACTGGGCCCGGTTCGTGGAATACACTTGCGATGCTGGGGCTCGACGCCTCGCGTGTGGGAGCCATCTTGCTCACGCACTTTCATTCGGACCACATCGGCGACCTCGGAGAGCTCAACCTCCAGACCTGGGTGGGAGGGCGCGATGCTCCGTTGACGGTCTACGGTCCGGCGGGTGTCGAACGCGTCGTGGCCGGTTTCAACGAAGCGTACGCGCTCGATGCAGGGTACCGAACGGCCCATCACGGCGCCGCACTCATGCCGCCTGAGACATCTCAGATGCGAGCGATCACAATCGAAGGGCCCCAGAAGAGCGGGATGCCCGCGGTCGTGTTCAACGAGGATGGCCTGACGATCACCGCGTTTGCGGTGCAGCACGACCCCGTCGTTCCGGCGTACGGCTATCGATTCGACTACAAGGGTCGTTCCCTGGTGGTCAGCGGCGACACGATCAAGTCCGCATCGTTGACCGCCGCCGCCAGAGGCAGCGACGTGCTCATTCATGAGGCCCAGTCCGACGAGATGGTGGACACCATCGGCCAAATCGCTACGCGCGTCGGTCGCTCACGCATCGCGACCATCATGAAAGACATTCAGAGCTACCACACCACCCCGCTCGAAGCGGCAGAGGTCGCAAACGAGGCGCAGGTGAAGCTCTTGGTGATGTATCACTTGAATCCACCTCCGCCGGCAGGTTCATCACGCTCCCCGCGGACTCCGAGCTCGTCGAAGTCGAACAACTGTAGAGCGGACCCATCGTCGCGGGCGTGAGCGTGCTCGCGTCGACATTGCCGTCGCCCCGTCTCAGTCGCTTGCTCCGCGGGCTCCCGGCCACCGACCCAACATCGCACGGCACCTCGAAGTCGTGGCGATGAACGATCGGCAAGACTTCGTCGAGGCTCTCAAAAACTACTGGGACGACCCGTCGGTCGACGCCTTGGCCGCGCTTCGTGCGCTCCCGGTTCGGCCGGTGACTCGGGGCGCTCGTCCATGAACCTCGACGTGAAACGCGTTCACGATCCTCCCGCCAAGACCGATGGTCTTCGCGTCCTCGTCGATCGACTCTGGGCCCGGTACGCCACCAAAGCCGACGCCCACGACCACGCGCAGCTCGTGAAACAGTTCCTCGCAGGGCTTGGCTGAGGCCCCCGAGAACGCCGGCACCAGCTCAGCTCAAAGCAGGGTCGATTCGTTCTTGTGACCCGACCACTTCGGCAGGCCGTCGGCGATGTCGATCACCCGTGCGCCGTAGAAGATGTGGCAGGTGGGTTCGAAGGCTGCGGGCACCTGCGGAGGTGTGCCGAACTCGAAGAGCGTTGGGAAGGCAAGCCACATCCTGCGTCCTTCGTCTGCGATGAGCGTGCCGCAACGCGCGCAGCTCACCTTGCAGGGCAGGGCTCTCCCGCGACCGCCGAGCTCGCTGTTGTAGAAGCGCAGATCTTCGAGTCCAGCGGCGAGCCGCACGTCGCGCTTGTGAAAGATCGCAGCCCATTGCATCGGCGCTCCATGCAACACTTGGCAAGCGCGGCAATGGCAGATTTTCGCATCGACCGGGTCTGCACAGACTTCGTAGCGAACCGCACCGCAATGGCAGCGCGCGCGATACTTGACGACGAAGCTCTCGTCTCCCGTCGACCCGTAGCCCGGGCCGAGCCCGGCAAAGCCCGCTTCACTGGCCTCCACGGTGATTGAAATAGTCGGCCCAAAGTTTTTGCTCAAGCGAAAAGGAGTGAAGCCCCGTTTACCGCGCTCGCCGGAGCTAGTAATCTCGACCCCAGGGGCCGAGATGCCAGAGCTCGTCACCAAAACCAAATACAAGAAGCTCCTCGCCGACCTCCGACGCATCATCGGCGAAGGCAAAGTGGAAGCCGAGCGCGCAGCCACCCAGGCGCTCATCGAAAGCTACTGGGCGATCGGCCAGCGAATCTCACGCGAAAAGCTCAACGAGCGCGTCGGCTACCACAACGCCATCCTCGGTGAGACGAGCGCGCGTTCTACGAAGAGCTCGCCACCACCGACGCCCTCTCGGTCAAACGCCTCTCCGCCGCCATCCAAGGCAACCACTACCTGAGCGCCCTCGAGCAACCCGCCGGCGAGCCCCTACGCCTCCCGCGCCCCAGCGATCCGAGCTACCTCTACAAAGCCGAGCCACGCGACATCATCGACGCCGACACCTTGCTCCTCGACATCGACCTCGGCTTTGAAGTCATCCGCCGCCAACGCATCCGCCTCGCCCGCGTCGACGCCCCCGCCCGCGATACCCCCGAAGGCGCCCGCGGCCGCCGCCACGTCCGCGAACAACTCGCCGTCGCCCGCTCCATCGTCATCAAGACCGTCAAGACCGACCTCCACGGCCGCTACGTCGCCCACGTCTTCTACGCGCTCAACAATCGCGGCATCGAGTCGACGTTCTTGAAGGGGCGTTATCTCAATCAGGAGTTGGTGGACAAGGGATTCGCGAGGGTGGTGTAGCCACGGATTCGGGCGACTCTCATGGCGTTGGGAGGTCACGTTTGCGGCCGGAAGGATATCGGCGGTGGGGTCAACTCCAGTGTGCTGACTTGAATCGATCCCCTCAAGAGACCGCGACTTGCCCGTCGGTTCGCCGAGAAACGCATTCACGCGACGAGAGATTCATCACGCCACGTCGCTGACACCATGGTCGGTCAACCATTGACTCAGGGGGGTGGGAAGCTCCGCCGGGCGGTCGCCCCAGTCGTAAACGACAGCGGTCCTTGCGGCCAAGTCGTGAAGCGCGCGTTGTTTGGCGTCGAGAACTACGCCGAGGACACCAACGACGCTAGCGACACTAAAAGGAAGAAGCAGCGCCCGAACCGCCGCGTGGCTCGGGCTCACGGGCCTTCCTTCTTCGCCCACGACCTTGATTCCAACGACGCTCATTCCAGGAGTCCGTCCGGAGATCGCCACTCCGACCCAAAGGTAGAGGAAAGACCAGATCGCAAATGCGGCGACACCGAGCAAGCCGGCTCGCCAATCCCACTCCAGCTCGGCGCCCAAGACGATGTTGACCGACCCGACGACGGCCGCGGAGATTAAACCTGCCCCAGTGAACACTACGAACGAATCGATCAAGTAGGCGAGAAGACGGGTAAGGGGCCCTGCATAGTACCCGCTGATCTTGACCCGAGGCGACCCCAGCGCGGGCCGGGCCTCGGTCTCTTGTGGAACCAGGGCGGGAGGTCCGAGCGGCTGCTTGGCGGAATCGCGCCCGAGCAGTCGGTCAGCGAACCCCATGATCAGGGTGTCCACACCCACCGCCTGTCGGCGCGCCACGTCCAAGGTCGAGCCGGCGACCTGACTCGTGCTCCGGGCGACCAGATCGCCTACGTTGGCCCGGTTGGTCACGGCTTGAACGTCGACGCGGTCGAGCAACCTGTTGACGTCGACGCGGTCGAGCAGGCGATCGACGTCGACATGGTCGAGCAGGCGATCGACGTCTACTCGGTCGAGCAGTCGCGTGAGGTCGACTCGATCGAGGAGACGATTGACGTCGATGCGGTCGAGCAGCTCGTCGAGCTCCACCTGGCCGATCAGGGC
>JBAVOF010000501.1:0-3825 GCA_049691835.1 Polyangiales bacterium | reverse complement strand
TCACGGCAACCGGGCACAGGGGCCTCGGTCGGATGTCCTCGATGCCCTGATACGACATTGCAACGCCAAAGAAACCAGCGTAGCCGAACGTCTGCACGTCCGGCCGAATCTCCTCGAGATGCCTTCGAAGCGACTCCTCACGGTCATCGATACAAAACACCGCCTGGAAGGTGGGCTCGCTTGCTGGCATGCGTCTGATTCGGCAGTGACCCGCTATGCCGTCGAGCACCCCGATTCGGTGCCTTCGTTCGTAGGCCAGGTGCAAGAGCCTGCGCCGTTCGTTGGAGTCGAAGGCCCGGATCTCCTCGAGCCAACGCTTCGCCGGACCGGGTCCCCAGATCTCCGAAGGTCCGAGTCCCGCCAACTGGGCCATGATGAAGGCCTCGTACACGAGCTCGAGATCCAGCTCACGGGCGCGCGCCGAATCGCCCCGATGAGGGATGGGACTGGCGAACCTCTCCGAATCGCCCGTCTCACTTCGAAGCACGACTCGCGACGCCTGCAGATCAAGTACGAGCTGCAGCGCGAGATAGTCGACCAGCCGTGCTGGAGGCGGGTTGACCGGGGCCGTGTCCGGCCGCACCTCCAGTTGTCGAATCATGCCGGCCCAGCCTGGAAGCGACAGTAGTGTGTCTTCGATGTAGGCAGCCCATAGCGCGCGGGGGACGCCCAGCTCTCCGAGCGCCCAGCATGCCGTGCGTTCCGCGTCCCATCCTTCGCTCTGCTGACGCCTCAGCTCGTCGGACAGGCCCCGCATCCAGCGATAGGAAGGCCCCGCGCCGATCCCATAGAGTGAGCGGAAGACCCCGAGCAAGCCCTTGTCCCGATCTGGCATTTGCCAGTATGCGACCCCCTGATCGACGAACGCGGCACAAACACGGATCAGAAGCGGATGCACCAAGTGATCGGTGTCGATTCCGCAAAGGTCGAGGATTTGGTCGCGACGCCTCAACCCCACCGGGGCGGCTGCGCAAGATGGAGCGACGGCTAAGAGCTCTGTCCAAAGCAACTCCAGCGCCTGCTCTTCGCGGGCCGCTGGCGTGACGGGGCTCAGGTCCACTGACATTCGTTCAGCGGACCGAAGGATCGCAGCCCGCGCCGCTTCGGGGACCCGGTCGTGGAAACGAAATAGCGTTCGAGTCTCCTCGAGCATCCAGTGCAGCGCCGGACCTTTTGGGATCTCGAACAGCTCGCGAAGCCGAAGAGAGTGCAGCTCGTGTCGCGTCGGGCCTCCAGCCACCACGGGTGCTCCTGTGTCCCCGGTGGAGTCGGCGGCAACCGCATCGATGTCCGACGGCCGGATTCTCGCGGACTCGAGACATCTCGCAAACGCCTCCTCCGATTGGTATGGCTCGGTCCCGAAGCGTGCCGCGGCCTCGAGGACGGCGTCCTCGAAATGAAGATGCTCGAAGGCATGCAAGGTGTTGTGATGAACGAACATGTGTAGAGGCGACTGCTGGGGCAGCAGGTGTGCCGCGTGATCCAGCATCTCAGCGAACGTCGGGGTCGCCTTTGGTGTCGAGGTCGCGGACACCATTGGCTGGAAGCTCTGGGAGGTGACCGAGGTCATGCGGCGGTCCTACGACGTGTCGAGTGAGGGTGCGACGAGTGGGGAGTCAGCTCCTCGATGCCCGCAATCTCCAGCTCCACGTTGGGCCACTCGTTGGATAGGCCTTCGAGCCGACTCAAGAAGGTATGGTCCACGAGCACGGCCTCGCTCACGTCGATCACGACCTTCCGACACGAAGGATCGAGCTCCAAAAGGGCCCTTCTGATCGAGATCAAGCTGGTGAATGCCGCAGCCCCGTGGAGTGTCAAGCGCAGGGTGGACCCCTCTTGGCTCTTCTCGACTCGCGCGCGGAAGATCTGCCTGAACGTGGCTCCGCGGACGCGATGCAAGACGATCTTGAGAACGAGACCCGCGGCAACGCCAATTAGCAGGTCGGAGGCCAACGTGACTAGGAGTGTGGTGACGAAGAGCGCAAGCTGGTCCAGACCGATCTCCTTGACGTGCCAGAGCTCGCGAGGCGATGCGAGCCTCGAGCCTGTGTACACGAGCATTGCCGCCAGAGCAGCAAGCGGAATCTCATGGAGCAAGCCTGGGGCCAGCGCGACGAAAATCAGAAGAAATGCACCGTGAAAGAAGTTTGCCAGTCGCGACTGCGCACCCGCATCGACGTTCGCCTTGCTTCGTACGATCTCCGAGATCATCGGAAGGCCGCCGACCAGTGCCGAACACAGATTGCCGATGGAAAGCGCGAGCAGGTCGCGATTGAGATTCGACGTGCGCTTGTCCGGATCCATCTGGTCGACCGCAAGGACGCTCAAGGTCGACTCGATCGTCCCAACCAGGGCGAACATCACGACGTACTTTAGCGAGACGGCGCTGAACACCATCGAGAAATCCGGAAAGACCACGGCATCGAGCAGCGAGCCTGGGAGCTGAACGAGAAACTCGGGCCCGATGTGGAACTGTTGAGACAGAAGCCGATAGGCATGGGAGTGGTCCAAGCCCAGCCACAGGCTCACGGGCACCGCGAAGGCCAGCACGATGATCGGAGCGGGCAAGACCTTGGCCCATGGTTTCCGAATCAGCGGCCACCCAAACAAAATGACCAGCGAGACAATCCCGACAAAGAGTATCTCGGGGTTTGCGTGCGCAATGCTGTGCGGGATTTCCATCAGGAGCTGGAGCGGCTCCTTGGCTGTGGGCGCCACTCCCACCAGGGTGTGCGCTTGCTTCGAGATGATGATGACGCCGATGGCAGCTAGCATCCCGTGGACGACCGATGGCGACATCGCCACGCCAAACGAAGCGGCGCTCAGGAGCGCGAGCGCGATTTGCACGCCTGCAGCCACCGCCCCCACCGCGAGGGCTCGGCGGTAGCCGGTCATCGGGTCTCCCCCGCCGAGCTCTTGGACCGCGCCTAGCGCGATGACGATGAGGCCGGCAGCAGGGCCTTTGATCGTCAGGCGCGCGCTTCCGAGAAAGGTGACGACCACGCCTCCGATGATTGCGGTCATTACGCCCGCGATCGGGGGAAAGCCACTGGCCATCGCGATCCCGAGGCATAGAGGGAGTGCGATGAGGAAGACTAGGAACCCTGCTTTGAGGTCCGCAACGGGAAACGAGCGTTTTCGCTCGTCCTTGGACACTTCATTCGACATGAAAAACCGCCTTCGTGTTCAGAACACCGGGTCACCCCGAGGATCCGGGGCGATCACAGACGCTGGAGACGAAACCCTTGGGGCTTCGTCAGGCGGAAGGGGGACCGCGGGCCGGATTGCACGAACTGACCCACCGACTATCGAGCGGAGTCGGGCGGCAGTTGGAGGTCGCGGACGCCTCTTGGCTTTGCAGGGCGGGTCCGAGACGGGGCTCGGACGCCAGGTCGTCATTTTCGAGAGGGTCCACAACCCGATCCGCGCCGGTCTCGAGACGTTCCATGGCAGGCCCTTGAAGACCCTGGGCCTGAGCCGCGGCGTACGTCAGAGCCGAGTCCCGTTTCGCGGCGCACTCGGAATCGGGCCGCGGCGAGAAACCCGACACGAACGCGAAGACCAGCGCAAACAGGACGAGGCACAGGCCCGGCCGGCACCTCGCAACGCTCCAATTCACTAGTCGCCCCAATTCCACGGCAGCTACTCAACCCCTTAGCCGACCAAGTATTCCGTCAAAGCCCCGGGGGTGCAAGAAGGGGGACAGAAGGCTCCGTCCCGGCCGGGGTGGACGAGGGCGCTAGGCTCCAGGTATACACGTTCCGTGAACAGACAGTTCTCGTTTGTATTCGGGTTGGCCGCTGTCCTTTTTGGGCTCTCTGGGAC
>JBAVOF010000500.1:0-1745 GCA_049691835.1 Polyangiales bacterium | reverse complement strand
CCCTGTGGGTAAGAGCCCTGCAATCGATGCGGTGTTGATGATGTGCCCCGAACGCTGTGCGCGCATCACGGGGTAGACGGCTTGAATGCCATGGGCGACGCCCCGAACGTTGACGTCGAGGACGTCGTCCCAATCGGCGAGAGTGTAGGTTGCTATCTCGCCGCCTACACCGATACCCGCATTGTTGAAGAAGTAGTCGACGCGGCCCATGCGGGCGACCGTGTCGTCGACCACCCGCTGAAACTGCGCAGGGTCACGGACATCGAGCTCCTGGGCAGTGGCTTGTCCACCGGCTTGCCGAATCGCCGTGGCGACGTCTTCCGCAAGCTCGATCTGCCGATCGGCCAGGATCACAGCGGCACCTTGCTCGGCGAGCTCCTCGGCAAACGCCCGACCAATTCCCGAAGCACCGCCGGTGATGAACGCTGTCTTGGCGACCATGGCTACTCCACCGCATGTTTCACGAAGCCCATGGGGCGGAGTGTACCAGAGGTTCCTACGCGTCGGCGCGCTCGGTGCCGGGAAGCTCGAGGATCAGGTCCTTGCCGTAAGCGGTCGCGGGGGTTTGAAAGCCGGTAGTGAGCTGCCCCGCGCAGACCTTCGATGCGATTCGGAGGGCCATCTTGGCCGTGAGCGTGTAACCCTCGGGCGTGCGGAGCCGGGAGACGACGGTGTTCCCGTCGGGTGACCGCGCCTCGCCCCATAGCTCGCTGATCGCCTTCTGGCGTGTCTGGTCATCCGGCCCTGCGGGCGCCGCGTCGATGCGCTTCTTGATCATCGCTTGAGCCGGTCGCGTGCCGAGGAGCGGCAACACCGGACGAAGCCATCGGGCGACGCGGGCGGCACGTCTGGGGACGGCCGTGTACACCATGATGTTTGGAATTCCGGTGCTCTTGTACGCCGTGACCACATCGCCCCAGGGGATCGTCATGCAATGCGCCGGTTTCCCGTCACCGAAGTCGATTTCGCGTGTTTGCCAGGCTGTCGGTACATGGGTGAGTCGGCCGTCGATACGCGCCAAGCCGCCCTGGGCAATGTTCTCCACCATGGTGGTCGCCGTGCCGTGCGAGACGCCCCCCCCGCGACCACGAAACGCCAGCTCCAAGTGCGTCGCGTCGGGGCAACGCGACTTCAGGTGTGCGGCGAGACAATCGGACGGCACTACGTCGAAGCCCGTGCCGGGCAGGAGCATGACCCCTGCGTTTTTCGCGGCGCCATCCATCGCCCAAAGCCCCTCGAAGACCTCGGCTTCACCCGTGATGTCGGTGTAGTGGGTCTGCGTCTCCATGCAGGCCCTGGCCATCGCCTCGTACGTTCGCGAAAACGGCCCCGCGCAATGGATCACGACATCGACGCCACGAAGCGCCTCGTGAATCGAGCGCGGGTCCGACAGGTCCGCGACGGTCGAGTCCAAGCCGTGCCGCCGCGCCTGCTCCTGAAGTCGCTCCGGGTCGCGCCCGCAGAGGACCACTTCGATGCCATCTTCCTTTGCAAACCGTGCGATCAAATCGCCTGTGTAGCCATAGGACCCGTAGACCAGAATCTTTGCTGACATCGATTACCTGCCGTTCTAGGACTTTGATCCTGCCACGTTTGTCCCTCGGTGGCGCGTCGCACCCGTCAGGTCAACCCATATAGTTGCAGGCAACGAGCCAGGCACGACCAACAGCCCGACGACGAGCACCAAGCAGGACGAAGACACCGGTGCGACCTGGGACGGGTACGACAGCAACGATGAGTTAGTG